>LRSK01000127.1 GCA_001563325.1 Candidatus Thorarchaeota archaeon SMTZ1-83 | reverse complement strand
ATGGATGAGTGTGATATGCAACGCCATTGAGTGTAAAAAGGCTTCCGAAGAATGGAAGGGCCATAGGGCCCACTCCTATGTTGTGCATGAAGGAGAACTAGGTGTTCTTCTTCTTGAGAATAACCTCGAGTCTGGCTGTCGTTTCATCAATCTGCTCTTTCAATTCCTTGAGCGTGTCCTCTGACAGGTCTTCTCTCAGACGTCTAAAGAGAGCCTGACTCACTCGACGGAGATTCCCTAGGCTCTCAACGACTTCCTTGGCTTCCTCAGGAAATGAGTCAAACCATAGGAAAGGCATGCCGTGAAAGGGGAATCCTCCATGGTGTTCCTTCCTTCTCTCCTCATGTTCCTCAAGCAGCTTCTCACCCGCCTCTGTCAGTGAATAGCGTTTGACACCGACCTCTTGCTCAGGAGATTCCTCAGTATATCCTGAGTCGAGTAGCCATGACAAGAGAGGGTATACTGATCCAGGGCTTGGCTTCCAGCGATTCTCCGTTTTCTCCGTAATCTCCCTGATTAGCTCGGCACCTGACATCGGCTTCTCTTTCAGAAGCTTCAATACATAATGTCTTAGCAGGCCCTTCGGCGCTGATGCCATCCTTCTGATCCAAGGCCCACGTGATCCGTGCCCATGGGTGCTGCATCTATTCATTCCGAGTCTTTCGTTACACATCTCTTACGACTTCTCCAATTATCTTGTGGATATCGGTTTCGATATCACTTCCGATATCAATATAGATATCACTATTGATATAAGCCTTTGCACGTGAGCCACACAAACACGTCGCTTAAATGACAGGACTCTGAGCGAGTTTCGAGGTCTGCAATTGAAGTTGACTTCTGATGCATTCTCGAAAGCCCGTGACTTCATAGAGAAGAATGCCAGGACAGTCGACCTTGCAATGTTCGAGTATCATTTCGAGAATGGCTCAGTCGATGCAGTCCTTCAAGAATTGATGAAATATCAGAATCCGGATGGTGGATTTGGGAATGCAATAGAGCCAGATCTCAGGCTTAAGGCGTCTTCGCCGTTTGCATCATCTGTCGGGCTGCAGTATTGCGTTGAGATTGGGCTCAAGGCCGACAGCCCAGTCATTCAGCGCGTCATGGAGTATCTGTTATCCACCTACGACTCGGAACATCACTATTGGACTTACACATTCATGGACGTCAACGAAGAGCCTCATGCGCCTTGGTGGCATATGGAGGAGCTTGTACCACCTAAGGAGTCCAGTTGGCCGAATCCTAGTGCCGAGCTGATAGGATATTGCAATAGATACTCAGAGCTTGTACCAGAGGAAATGCTCAAACAGATGAACAAGCGGGCACTTGCCAACTTGGAGAGCTCGGAAACAATCGAGGGACTATACAACGTGATGTGTTGGGAACGAGCCTATCAAAGTCTGCCAGAACCTCTGATGTCCACGGCTCTTTACAAGATAGAACGAACCTTCAGAAGACTTGGCCCTTTCACTCCAGAGATACTTGGCGAGATCAGAATCTTCTGGATCGCTCCGACACCGGAGTCCCTTCTTATGGTTCGACCGGGGGATGTCTACGAACTCTTGGGAGAAGAGGTAAGGAAACAAGCAGACGACGGCGGCTGGTGGCCGACATGGAAGTGGGGTCAGTATGAGGATGTTTGGCCTATTGCAGAGAGAGAATGGGCTGGCAAGATCACTGTTCACTGTTTGGCTGCGCTCAAAGCGTTTGACAAAGCCTTTGATATGATTGAGTGAGTCTAGACTTCGGGCGGGCCCATTCGAATACGTTCTTCGAGTTCCTCGCGCGGTCCTCTCCAAGCATTGAGTCCCTCAGACCACCAGGTAGCGCCCGCCTCAATCCAAGGTTGGAGAATCGTTTCGTCTCTACTTGAATCCCCGAAAGTCTTACCGCCGACCACAACGTCGAAGTTCCTCAGAGAGTCTCGGTGATGTTCAATTATCTGTAAGATGCTACGGAGGTCTTCAGGAGAGAGCTCATCTGGCCACATACGAGCAGGCATTACACCGTCCCACTTAGCAGCTCTCTTGAATGGTGCTTTGCTTGGCAACATTCCTCCAATCCAAACAGGGATTCTTGGCTTCTGAACAGGAGTGGGAGAGAAGGTCACTTCCTTCACTGTGTGGTGCTCTCCTTGATAGGAAAATGGTCTTCCAGACCACAGACCTTCGAGGATCTCGAGTCCCTCATCTAGTTTCTCGGCGCGAATTGTGGCCCTACTCTCCTCCCCAAAGACCTCAAAGTCATCCTTTGTACCAATCACTGCGCCGAGAATCACTCGACCGTTTGATAGCCGATCAAGTGTGCTCAGCGCACGAGCTAGCTTCCAAGGGCGCAGTCTTGGTAATGGAGCATGTGTTGGACCCAACCTGATTCTCTCAGTCTTGGCGGCAATTGCTGAGTAGAGTACCCACGGGTCAAACGATTCACTTGGTTCGGGATAGGACATGAGAAGATGGTTCCACAGACAAAACGAGTCCCATCCTGCATCTTCAGCCATGACAGCCCAATCAACCACCATCTCAACGGTGCCGCCTGACACTGGAGGAACTGGAAGATCAACTATGAACTTCATCCTGGGTCACTCCTGATGGGATTAGGATACTCATATTAGAACACTTGGCTCGCGGGTCTTGAGTGGGCAGATCAGACCTTCTAGATAGCTCTAGTCTTGGTCTGCTAATCCGGAGTCAGGGCGTCGTGTGGGAAAACAACCTGACCATGAACACACTACTAGTATTATGAGAATCACAATGAACCACGACCCATAAGTCACGAGTTCATAGACAGGGTAGCTGAACTCTGCCACAACTGAGGAAAGCAGGTACATGTCGACTAGCACCCAAGTACCGAATATAACGCATGCAAGGATTGCGCCTGTTATTCTCATCGACGTGCTTCGCTGCTTAGTCATCTTCTGGAAGCGAAGACTGAAGGGCAGGCTCTTAAGTCATCCTTTAGGTGCCACGCGAATCGATCTTTGATATGACACACGGATGACGGCCTTTTTCAGTGAGAAGCGCAGGTAAATCTCATGGAACTTCTGAAGAGATTGGGTCAATACTTGGTCTGGGCGAACGGCTCAGTCTGGGACATTGTAAAGACTCTAACTGATGGCGAATTCAATGAATCACCTGGGGAAAACATGAGGAGCATTCGTGACAGGTATGTACATCTCGCACAAGACACGTGGGAATGGTATCATGATTGGACTGGCGAAGAGCCAGGAGAAGAGCCCAGCTTCGACCAAATGACAAGGGATGAACTATTCGATTTCATGGCGGCTTACAACAGAAAGCTGGTAGACCTCATAGAAACAAGGTCTGTTGACAACTTGGAGTTTGATGCAGACGGCAAGAAGATCAAACTGAGATTCGACGAGTTCTTGTTCCACATGGTAAACCACGCGACCTATCACCGAGGGCAGATAGTTGCAGGACTCAGAGTGCTCGGAAAGGAAACTCGAATGACGGACTATGTGCCATTCCGAATTGCAACTGAGTAGTATTGTGAGTAGACTCTGCAACCCTGATCAATCCGTCCACTGAAAGGGTATAAGGAAACTGTATTATCCACTCGATTTGAGTCGAGTTGAATCAAGGTGCAATGACTCTCATCGAGCAGTCAGGATTTGACCAGCACGTGGCGCCGTTCATCAAGCCCAGCCTAGAGGCGTATGAGAATCCTGAACGGATTCAGATGACGCTACAGTACCTCGAAGAATCGAAAGCTCTGGAAGGCATCAGGAAGTTCAAGACCACTCAGGCAACCAAGGAGGATGCACTGCTTGTTCACAAGCCGTATCTAGTGCAATCAGTGGAGTTAATGTCGGAACTGGGAGGTGGGTCGCTGGGGGACTCTGCTTGGGCAAGTGAGAATCTATGGTCATCGGCTATGCATGCACTTGGTGGTGCGCTCTTTGCAGCAGAGCTTACAGCTACAAATGGGTGCAGACATTCCTTCGCCCTTGTGCGTCCGCCCGGCCATCACGCCACAACCTCCTCTTCCATGGGTCTATGCTTCTTCAACAACGTGGCTATAGCAGTCAGAGATATTCTGAATGAGAATCAAGTTCAGAGAGTTTCCATTCTGGACATAGACGATCACTTCGGAAATGGTACGTCGGAGATATTCTATGAGGACCCAAATGTGCAATACATCAGTATCCACGAGTATGACTTCACAAGCAATGGTATTGGTCACTATATGGAAACTGGACATGGGAACGGAAGAGGCACTAACATCAACATCCCTATGCACCTGGAATCTCCGGACTCATCCTACAGGTTCGCAATTGAGAAGATAGTGACTCCTGCCATTGAGAGCTTCAACCCAGATGTTATTGCTGTTTCAGCTGGTTATGATGCTCATTTCGCTGACCCAATCGGAGAGATGGCTATAGACTCCACGACCTACTGGTTCATAGCATCGGCAGTCGAAGGGCTTGTCAAGTCCTGTGGGATGAAGGGGTCTTTCTGGGTATTGGAAGGAGGCTACAATCCATTGACAATGGGACCTTGTGTCAGAGCTACACTTGACGGCTTGCAGGGCGGACCCTGTCCCGAACTCGAAGATCAGGAAGAGAGGGCAGAAGAGGAGGGTGTGGCAAGGTTCAACCGCAGTATGGTAAAGAAGATCCTAGATGCGGTTTCCCCCTTCTTCTGAGCACCAGAACATCCATACTGTAGTTTCTTCCGGAATATTACTGGTTGTAATCAGTACAAATCTTACTCAAAAGGATACTCTAAAAGCAAGCCGGTCGTCTAAGAAGTTGAGGTGTGGGAATGGGTTCCGATGACGCCCAAGGAAGTGGCTACTGGAAGATTAAGTTGGTGTTTCGCCTTGTGATGCTTGTTGGACTCATCATCATCTGGTGGGGTCTTGGTGAACTTGTCGCCGACTACATCATCTGGTCAGGCATTGAATGGGTCCGCGTTTCCAGCGTAGGTGCCATTGTAATTGGTTTTGGGATAGTCATTTCTACAGCCATCGTGGACAGGATGGTTGACCGACTCTATGGCCTATATGAGAGTCTTGCAAAAAAATCCGAAGGGGACAAGTAGTTCCCCGGATGGGCAAACTGCCAAGGCGTGGAATCGCCTTCATATTAATACTCATTATAATCTTCGTGACGTCTGGCTCGATGTTCACGGCCCCAGTCTTTCTTAGTGAGTACTCTCCCGCTCCTGCGTTGATTCTTCCTGGCGAGCCAGCATATGTCAGAGGACATGTCTATCGTTGGAACGCGACAAACGAAGCATCTGGTGAGTGGATTCCTGCTGCAGGCGTCGATGTTCGTATCTTCGCCACAGATGAACTGATTAGCGAGATAGTCCCTACAAATGAAGAGGGCATATTCTGGGCAGGACAAAGCTATAGGTCGGGACAGGTGTTGACCTTGACCATTGAGGGACAGAGATTTCGAGCATTTATCCCGTATTTCCCTCGTGGCATTGTGGAACTGGGGGATTTCTTCTTGGATTCCTGAAACATTGGCACAATGAACCAGAGATCAGGCATACATGCCTTCCGGTTTCTGCCTTTCATGAGTCAGACGCTTGTATGAGCCATCGGCAGACTTTGAGTAGGAGCCCCCATTCAGAATCCGGATCACTCAGAGCATCAAAGTAGGTGACTCCGTCTCGGTTAGAACCCTCCTCAAACTCAGGATGTGGACTGGAGAGGAACACTCTTCCTGCTCCATACTTGAATGCAATCATGCAGGGTAGGTCGTTGTCTGGGTACGTAACTATAGGGATTGTGCCAGACATGCCGTCACTACTGAAGTGGCCAGAATTCCAGTAGAATATCGAATAGGATTCCGGTTCACCCGATAGATCCGGACCAGTCGAACTCCTGTTCACGTTCATCTCCATCAGGAATTGCCCAATGCCTGCTACGCAGGAATGGTACGTACCGTTATAGAGCCTCAATCCCACGTCTGTTGCGAATGTCGCTCCGCCGCAGATACCAAAGTACGAACCGCCATCCTCAACGAACTGGCAAATCGCATCCATCCCCTCATTCTGGAGGAACGCTTCGAATCCGCCTCCACCCGGTATGACTAGGATGTCGTAGTCTGCAAGAGCCCCTTCTCGAATTGAGGTTTCATTCACGTGACCCACGTTCGTCCGCATCCAAGCAAACATGCTGTCGAGCGCATCCTTGCTTGACGGCTGAACCCCTCCACCGTCATATACCGCTACTCTAACACCTTCCATTCCTGTCGGCGTTCCTACGATAATTAACGCTGATGCCGTGACCACGATAACGAGAATCACGGCGATGATTGGCTTCCTGTATGATGTGGGAATTTGGCTTGCCATGGCTAGTTGAGTCCTCCGATTCTTGCAGACGGGCTTGTGAAACAATCCAAGACGGATACTGCATTAATAAGACGCACATCGACGCAATGGTCAGTGTAAGGCCTACGCTCCATTGGGGTTCACAAGAATCTCGTTCATTAGAAGTCCCATCACGGTGACCCACGTCCTTCTGGCCTTTGACACGTCGCTTCCTAGGCTCAGTGAGCCATAAAGACCGTCACGGAGAGCCAAGATTGCTCTGGCTACAGATTCTGAATCAACCTCCTTCTTGACGACACCTTCTTCCTTGAAATCGTCAATCATCTTGGAAACTCCCTCTGCCCATGACTCGTAACTCTCCTTGATCCACTTCAGTGCGGGACTGTTGGTAGCCAAATCGCGAAGAAGATCTAAGGTGAGGGCAAGACTCCCCATCCGTAGTGATAGCATTCTATCGAAGAACTCCTCAGTGGATATGGCAGTGATGTTTCCGGAGTCCAGTAGGCTACTGACTTCTCTCCCTCTGATATCTGCGTGTGTTTCAAGCACTGACAACAGAAGCTCCTGCTTACTCTCGAAATACTGGTAGATCGCGCCCTTGCTAACACCCATACTTTCAGCAATGTCAATCATCCTAGTCTTGGAGTACCCCTTTGCAGATAGTAGCTTGGTCGCGTGTCTGATTATTCTCTTCTTCGCCTCTTCCTTGTATTCAGGCACGACCTTGGGCATCATGAGTCACATTCATTTCTATACATTCCGGCATATAAACTGACCGAAGGGTATGAAAACTGACTGTAGAGTATGTTTTTATGTCCATAGGTACCAATACAATGAGGTGAGTGACCATGGATGACGAACTCATGTTTAAGATCCTCTTCATTTCGATCTACGCCGTGTTCGCAGGAGTCAGAATATTCTACAGAACTCAGAATATTGGAAGAACAGGTGAGAAGGAGGTTACTCAGTGGACCAAGGCCACGGTGGCTCTCAGTATCGCAATCCTCGGGTACTTTGTGAGCATGGGCCTATACATTGTAGTCCCACAGTGGATCCAGGTGTTTCGCCTCTCTCTGCCACTATGGATTCGCTGGCTTGGAGTAGGATTGGCCGTTGTCGGCGTAGCACTCACTGGATGGATTCATCACTCCCTCGGAAGACAGTATTCTGCCAAGCTGGAGATTCAGGAAGAGCACCAGTTAATTACAGCAGGACCCTACAGCAGAGTCCGACATCCAATGTACTTCACCCTCAATCTGTTTTCCATCTCTGTTTCACTTATCTCGGGCAACCTGTTGCTTATCCTATTCGCCATTTCTGTTGCGATTCCATTCTATTGGATTGCGAGGATTGAAGAAAGAATGTTGACTGATCAGTTTGGGGACGAGTACATGGATTACATGGAGAGAACAGGTCGCTTTCTGCCACGTTTGTCCAAGACCGAGAACAAGGCAACTCAACAGGAAGTGGTATGAGTTGCTATTGGGATAGTTGGATCAACCAGTGATGGATTGGTGCCATCTTCAGAGCGCTATAAAAACAGGCCTCAACCAAGTCGGGCTTCTGAAGAACACTGGAAGGAATCTTGGGTGAGTGAACGTACAATGCGTTATGGAGAAGAAGATTGGCTCTCGAATGATCAGCATCAAATCCTCTTGGAACTCGCTTGTAGTGCTTGCCTCCAATCGTGTATCCCGGCAGACTGTTGATTTCGTTGACAGCTTTTGCGAGAGTTGCCCCGGCCTTCTCATCCACTACTGCCTGTCTGTATTTCTCAAGAAGGGGCTTGGGGAAGGCATACAACCCTCCGAGGAGCATGCCGCCCTCATCATCCATTCCGAAGAAGAATCCGGGGTGTCCCTTCTTCTCTCCGGCCTCCTCCGAAAACCTAATTCGCAGTCTGGTATGATATGGCGTTCTGTCCTTGCTGAAGCGAATGTCGCGATGGATTCGCAATATTGACCCACGACCATTCGTACGTGTGTCATACCTGATTCCGTCAGATACAGCTGCTAGTCGTTCACCAAGAGCAACTACGAATGCTTGAGCAGGTTTCAACACATACTCTTGATAGTCATTCTTTCTCTCCAAGAACCACTCTCTATGGTTATTCTCCTTCAGCTCTCCGAAGAATCTCAGCGCTTCTTTCGGGAAACCTGCAAAGGCCTCGATGTCATTCATGGGCCATTCCAACTATGACTGGAAATTGACTATTGTTAATATGGCGTTGCTATATACAGTTTTGTATTTCTAATGCAGAAATCATAGATAGTCAGAAAAAGAGGGGAGAGAGAGGCCCATTCGAGCACTCTCGTTGAACTCTTACTAGAGTCGTTCTTTGATGAGGGTCTCAACGACCGTCGGGTCGGCCAGGGTCGTGGTGTCGCCAATGTCGTCAATCTGACCTGCTGCAATCCGCTTCAGGATTCTTCGCATAATCTTGCCTGAACGGGTCTTCGGCAATGCATCAGCAAACTGAATCTTCGCGGGAGTTGCGATTGGGCCAATCTCCCTGCGCACGTGCAGTTTGAGCTCCTGCCTCAAGTCATCAGTCTTGTCGACACCAACCCGCAGAGTAGCGAAGACGTAGATGTCTTCTCCCTTAATCTCGTGTGGGAATCCAACAACTGCACACTCTGACACCGCCGGATGCTTGACGAGTGCAGACTCAATCTCAGCAGTGCCAAGTCTGTGTCCAGAAACCTTGAGAACGTCGTCGATACGACCCATGACAAAATAGTAGCCGTCCTCATTGAACCTCGATCCGTCCCCGGTCATGTACATTGGGTCACTGGTATCAGGATCCTTGTACTGAATCCAATAGGTGTTGATGAATCTGTCGTGGTCACCATAGACGGTTCTCATGAGACCAGGCCAAGGCTTTCTTATGCACAGGTAACCACCCTCATTTGGGCCAACGGCTGCACCTGTTTCGTCAACGATTATGGGGTCTACTCCGAAGAACGGGTGCGTGCAGCTGCCGGGGATCGTCGCTGTAGCGCCTGGCAAGGGTGTGATTATGACTCCGCCTGTTTCTGTTTGCCAGTAAGTATCCACTATGGGGCAGTCCTCCTTGCCGACAACCTCGTGGTACCACATCCAAGCCTTAGGGTTGATTGGCTCGCCCACAGTGCCTAGCAGATTCAGGCTGGACATATCATGCCTCTTCACAGGCTCATCGCCGAATCTCATCAGTGCTCTAATTGCTGTAGGAGCTGTGTAGAACTGAGTGACTTTCCAGCGCTCGACCTCCAGCCAGAATCGGTCGTTATCTGGATACGTGGGAGTGCCCTCGAACATCAAGGTGGTTGCACCAGCGGAAAGAGGGCCATAAACGATGTAGGAGTGCCCAGTAATCCAGCCAATGTCTGCGGTACACCAGTAGACATCGCCGGGATGCCAATCGAAGATGGTCTTGAAGCTATACGTGGTATAGGTCATGTAACCTCCAGTTGTGTGAAGAACTCCCTTCGGCTTACCGGTGGAACCAGAGGTGTAGAGTATGAAGAGCGGATCCTCAGCGTTCACCCATTCAGGCTCACACTTGTCATCGACCTTGGCTAGCTCCTCGTGGTACCAGGCATCCCTGCCCTCGGTCCACGGCGTGTCATCCATGCCCATCCTTTGTACCACCAAGACGCTCTCGACATTTGGGGTTTCCTCGAGGGCCCGGTCTGCGTTCTTCTTCTGGGGTACAATCTTGCCGTTGCGGTAATAGCCGTCTGCGGTTACCAAGACTTTGCCCTCACAGTCAAGGATTCTGTCTTTCAGAGAGTCTGCAGTGAAACCGCCGAAGACGATGCTGTGGATTGCACCAATCCTTACACAGGCGAGCATGATAATGGTAAGCTCAGGAATCATTGGCAGATACATAGTGACCCTGTCACCCTTTTTCACGCCGAGGTTCTTGAGAACATTCGAAGCCTTGTTGACCTCACTGAGTAGCTGCTTGTATGTGTAGGTCTTGGATTCGTCCAGTGGATCACCCTGCCAGATGAGTGCAATCTGGTCACCATTGCCAGCCTCAACATGCTTGTCAAGACAGTTGTAGGCCATGTTGGTGATGCCATCTTCAAACCAAGTAAAATGGATCTTCTCCTTGTCCTTAAAGTCGAACCCCTTTGTTGGCTCCTTCTTCCAATAGATCATTTCCTTCGCAATCTTGAGCCAGAACTCATTGGGATTCTCAACTGACTCCTTCCAGAGCTTCATCCTCTCATCGTGGCTCTTGATGTAGGCCTTGTCGACGAAACTCGGTGGAGGTGTGAATCGCCTCTCCTCTTGGCTCGTGACTGTGATTTTCTTCTCTTCAGCCATGAGATTTGTCACCCTAAGCGTCCATGCTTTGCCGACGGCGCGAATTCACATCCTTATGAAGCTTGTCAAATAACGTCAATCTTGGCGTCGGGTTTGGGCAGTCTACAATCACGAATGAACTGTCAATAGATGTGATTGAAAGGGAACATCAAGAGGTCACAGACCCTTGTCCGTGACCTCAAGAGTGGATGTTGATTTACGCGTTCTTCCGTCTGAGCTTCAGCACAAGTGTCAGAACGACTGCGATGATTGCAAGCACGCCAGTCACAATGAACGCCATGAAGTAGGATCCTGTGGCGTCAACTATTGGACCTGCAACAAAGGCACCAGTGATGCCAGCAATACCATAGGCTGTGAACATCACACCGTAGTTCTTGCCGACGTTCCTAGAACCCCAGAAGTCTGCTGTAGCTGAAGGAAACAGCGCGAAATTGCCTCCAAAGCAGAAGCCGATTAGGGATGCAATTAGCATCACAGCGACCCAGTCTACTGCCAGGGTCACGATGTATGCGAAGGTAAACATACCAAGTGCTAGAACGAGGAACATTGTCATCATTGTGTTCTCTCTTCCTAGCTTGTCAGAAACAGCACCCCACACTATTCTGCCGGCTGCATTGAGTAGACTCATTACGCCCACGATGACAGCCGCGAAGGTGGCACCTCCAAGAGGATCAACCTCTATTGCAGCACTCTTCACGTTGCCCAGAGTCATCAGACCAGCCGTGGCTGCAAAGACGAACATCAGCCATAGAAGCCAGAAGCTTGTAGTGCGAATCATCTCTCCCGGGAGGGTGTCAAGACCCTTGCCATCGGCTGTTGTGGTTGGTGGAATGTAGCCGGCGGGCAGCCAACCCTCAGGCGGGTTCACAAGGACCTGAGAGCCTAGGACCACGAGTACTAGGTAAGTGATGCCAAGAATGAGGAACGGAGTGCCAACCTGTAGAGTCGTGGGCACATCGAACATTCCCAGCAGGAATTGCTCCACATAACCGAACACAAGTGCGCCACCTCCGAATCCAGCAACTGCGATTCCTGTTATGGCGCCCTTCTTGTCAGGGAACCATTTTACAAGTGCGGCAATCGGACACACGTACGCGAAGCCTATGCCGGCTCCACCGATGATTCCGTACGTGATGATGAGCCAAATGGTCCCAATTGTTTCGTTACCTGCCGCCACAATGTCAACCAAGAATGAGAGCATATAGCCTGCACCAAGAAGTATGCCACCGAATGTGGCAACCTTGCGTGGACCTACTCTGTCCTGCCATCTTCCTGCAAATATCATGAAGAGCGCAAATGAGGCCAACCCAGCAGCAAATGGTAGCTGTGTAAAGAGTGCGGACCATGAGTATGCGCCCCCTCTGAGAGCAGTCTGGAAGAATGACCAGGCGTATATCGAGCCCAGACAGAGCTGGACAATGATTGCACCGAGAATCACTAGATTTCGGTTTCCGACTTTTTCTTCAGACATTGAGATTCTCACCAGAATGATTGTCTAGTCTTGCGCCGGGGCGCGAGGTTCCTAACTGATAAGGTTTCGTACATAGGAAGTGACAGCCGAGCTATTGTCAGTTTGCAAACGCCTATATGGAACCTCCAGCGGCTTGAGCCCAGTAGTGAGAGGAGATAACGATGCTCAAGGAAGATTGGACTGAGAAACACAAGAAGAAGATACTGACGGCCACAAAGGCAATCAAGAACATCAAGAGAGGTGCACGGATCTTCTTGGGGACGGGGTGTGGGGTGCCATATCATCTCGTTCAGGAGCTGGCAAAGAGCGCCGACCAGATGGCTGACAATGAGATAGTGCATCTTCTAACCCTAGGAGATACACCTTCTGCCGACCCCAAGTTTCAGGAGTATTTCAGGCACAACACTTTCTTCGTTTCTGACAACATTCGAGACGCGGTATCAGAAGGGCGGGCAGACTACTCTCCAATTATGCTTTCAGACATTCCACGACTCTTCAGGAATAGGAGAATGCCCCTGGATGTGGCGATGATACAGGTGAGTCCTCCTGACCACTTTGGATACGTATCACTTGGAATTTCTGTCGATATCACAAAATCGGCTGCAGAGAGTGCAGATTTAGTCATAGCACAAGTTAATGAACGAATGCCAGTGACTCATGGTGACTCGTTTCTACATGTTCGTGACATCGACTACCTTGTACCCCACACTGAACCTCTTCGTGAGTTCCAGGCTGCCGAGGTAGATGAGACCGTTGACTTGATTGGAAGATACGTGGCGAGGCTTATAGAGAATGAGTCCACTCTTGAATTGGGAATTGGTGCTTTGCCCCAGGCGGTGGCAAACAATCTACTTGAGACCGGCGTCAGAGACCTGGGAATCCACACAGAGATGTTCAGTGACAGTCTGATATCCCTCATTGAGAACGGCGTCGTCACTAACAGAATGAAATCTATTCACAAGGACAAGGTGATTGCGTCATTTGCCATGGGCTCTAAGAAGCTCTACGAGTATGTTCATGACAATCCATTGTTCCACTTCTATCCCACAGAATACGTCAACGACCCCTTAGTCATTGGCCAGAATAGGAAGATGATTGCCATCAACTCCGCACTAGAGATAGATCTGACAGGGCAGGTCTGTGCAGATTCCATTGGCCACAAGTTCTACAGCGGCATAGGTGGGCAGGTGGACTTCATTCGCGGTGCATCTCGGTCGGTAGATGGCAAAGCGATCATCTGTATGCAGGCCACAGCAATGGACGGGAAGGTCTCGAGGATTGTACCAAGACTAAGTGAAGGAGCAGGAGTGGTCACCACAAGGGGAGATGTTGATGTGGTTGTCACAGAATATGGGATGGCAACGCTTCATGGAAAGTCAATTAGAGAGAGAGTCCTATCACTAATCGCAATTGCGCATCCCGACTTCAGGAACAATCTCTTGGAGGCAGCAAAGAACCTGCACTATGTCTATGATTGGATGATTCCGTTCAAGGCAAAGGGAACCTACTTCGCAATGGAATATGAGGCCCAAGATGAATTTCGAGGACCGAAGGGCGAGAAGACCACGGTCCACTTCAGACTCATTCGACCTGACGACTCGGATCGAATCAAGAACTTGTTCTACGGACTGAGCGAAGAGAGCAAATACTTCAGATTCCTACTGCCCTTGAGATCAATACCAAGACGTACACTCCAAGACTTCTACGATGTGGATCAAGATAGCGACATCTCCATCGTCGCTGTGATTACGCCACATGAAAAAGGTGGAACGGAGAGGATTATAGGTGCTGGGAGATATCTCCTTAACAGGACCACAAATGAGGCTGAGTTTGCACTTCTTGTTCATGATGACTTTCAGCACAAGGGAATAGGAACGTTCTTGTTCAATCATCTTGTGCGTATTGCCAAGAGCAAGGGTGTGGACACCTTTGTTGCCTTCGTGCATCCTCAGAATCAGCCAATGATTCGTTTCATTCATGGGACAGGGCTGGTGACTGAGAGTCGCTTGTCTATGGAGGATGAGGAGTACATCTTCAAGCTCACACTCTAGAACTCTCGTCGGTGCGCTCGCACACATTCTTATCACAGGTATTCACTATCGATTCTACGGGTCCAAACCTCTATTAGGAGCAAGACGTCATTCACCCGGCAATCCGAGGAGTCTGTAATGTCCAGTGAGCAGTGGACTGAAAGATACAAGGACAAGATACTCAGTGCAAGTGAGGTCATTAGGAAGATTAAGAGAGGCACACGGATATTCCTTGGGACAGGGTGTGGAGTGCCATTTCATCTTCTCCAGGAACTGGCCAATAACGCTCATAGAATGGCAGACAATGAGATCATCCATATCCTAACACTGGGTGACACGCCCTCAGCGGACCCGAAGTTTCAGGAACACTTCAGACACAACAGCTTCTTTGTTTCAGACAACATTCGAAGTGCGGTCTATGAGGGGAGGGCGGATTATACTCCAGCACACCTCTCAGACATTCCGATGTTCTTCAGGACCAAGAGATTGCCCTTAGACGTGGCGATGATTCAGGTGAGTCCACCAGACGAGCATGGCTACTGCTCTCTTGGAATCTCAGTCGACATAACGAAGTCAGCCGCTGAGAACGCTGACCTCGTTATTGCCCAAGTGAATGAAAGAATGCCAGTGACTCATGGTGATTCCTTCTTTCACATCCGCGATATCGACTATCTGGTGTGTCACAATGAACCAATCAGGGAGGTTACTTCGGCGGAGGTCGACGTAAAGAGTCAGCTGATTGGGAGCTATGTGGCCAGACTGATAGAAAACGAGTCTACGATTGAGATGGGGATAGGTGTACTACCTCAAGCAGTAGCTGACAGCCTTCTTGATTCCGGCGTTGTTGATCTTGGAGTTCATACGGAGAGGTTCGGGGATTGTATCATCGAACTAATCGAGAGAGGAATTGTGACGAACAAGAAGAAGAGCATCAATAGAAGCAAGATTACAGCAAGCTTTGCGATGGGAACGAAGACTCTCTATGACTACATTGACAACAACCCCATGTTCGAGTTCAGGGACACTGCCTATGTGAACAATCCATCAATCATAGCTCAGAACCATAAGATGGTGGCAATCAACTCTGCACTGGAGGTGGATCTCACCGGTCAAGTCTGCTCCGATTCTATAGGCCACAGATTCTATAGTGGAATTGGAGGACAGGTTGACTTCATTCGGGGGGCATCTATGTCTCCCGGTGGCAAGGCCATCATATGTATGACCTCTACTGCCTTGGATGGAAAGGTATCAAGAATCGTTCCGAGGCTTAGTGAAGGCGCAGGTGTCGTGACAACGCGGGGAGATGTGGAGGTAGTAATAACGGAGTACGGCCAAGCAACTCTAAGAGGGAGGACAATTCGCGAACGCGTGCTCTCACTCATTGCAATAGCGCATCCAGACTTCAGGAACGATCTACTTGAGGCAGCCAAGGAGTTGCGCTATGTCTTCGAGGACCAGGTGCCATTCCAAGTCAAAGGTACGTACTTTCCGATTGAATATGAAGTGCAGAAGGCATTTGAGGGGCCAGATGGGCCAATCGAGGTCGACTTCAGACTGATTCGACCTGATGACACTGACAGAATCAAGTGTCTGTTCTATGGACTAAGTGAAGAGTCCATATTCTTCAGATTTCTGACCCCTCTCACTAGCCTCCGCAGACAGACACTCCAAGACTTCTATGATGTGGATCAGTCGAGGGACATCAGCATCGTGGCAACAATCTGCTCCAACCAGGAAGGAACGGCCGAACAGATCATAGGAGCAGGAAGGTACCTGCTGGACTGGCACAAGAACGAGGCGGAATTTGCACTCCTTGTGCAGGATGACTATCAGAACAGAGGTATTGGCACATTCATGCTGAACCATCTAATGCGAATTGCCAGAAGCAAGGGAGTTGGGGCATTCATAGCACACGTACATCCGAAGAACGTGCCGATGATCAGGTTTCTGCATAAGACAGGAAGGGTCATTGAGAGCAAACTGAAGATGGAAGATGATGAATATATATTCAAGCTCAGACTCTGATTCGAGCTTTCTTCTTGGTGTTACATGTCGGCCAAGATGAGGTTGGTGACTGGACCTGGACTCAGTTCCATTGGACGCAGACCTTTGTGGATAGTGTCTATCCAGCCATCCAGTTCATCAATACTTCTGAGCCCTTCCATCTTGGCGACAGGATTTCCCTTCTTGAATGCAACCAGAAGAGGCACTCCCTTGACATCGAACTTCTCTGCGGCTCCCTCCACCTCATCAATGTTGACCTTTGCAAAATACATTCTCGATGTGTAATCGATAGCAAGCTCATCAAGTACAGGTTTAAGCTGTCTGCAAAATGGGCATGTGGTAGTATAGAACTCGACTATCGCAGTTCTTGGTCTTCTGACAACATCCATGAAGCTGCTATCGGAGAGCTCATTGAGGGTGCCATTGGCAAGAGGCTCATCAGAACTTCCCGTCAATGCATTCTCCAAGCGTTCCGCCATGCCCTTGATGCTTGCCTTGCCTTTCTCTTCATTCTCTGACATCATACTGCCTCTCAATCAATAAGGAGTTCCAACGCCTTGTTCTTCGACTATATTGAAT
This sequence comes from Candidatus Thorarchaeota archaeon SMTZ1-83, assembly GCA_001563325.1. The sequence goes on along the minus strand of LRSK01000127.1, from coordinate 1,544 downwards.
AGTCTTTGGGCGTGGCAGGAGCCCACGGGCGTTCTTTGGTTACGGGTAGTTTCCTCGGTCTGGTGCTGGTTGAGATGGGGCAAGGTGGCCAAATGGCGTTTGCGCAATAACGGTTCGAAGACCTGTATCTTCTAGGAAAGCCTTGACCTCAAGCATCTCTCCCGTGGATGGGCGTTCGATGTCACGTCGTCGGAACTCGGGACGGTAGTCTAGGACAGTCACTTGAATTCGATTGTCAATGTCAGCAACTCGAGTGCCCCACTCGTGCAACTCGGCCCACTTGGCTTCTAAAGAAGGATAAAAGGCGGGATTGAACGGGAGCCCTACACCCACAAACAGTTGTTCTGGATAGTAGTTGTCAGCAAGATATCGGACTGCATTCCATGCTGTGGTCCAATAGTTTCTTGCCAGAGTCGAGTCCTTGATTCCGGATATTGTCTCGAACGTCTGAAGTCGTGCCGACTTCAGATCAGGGCCGATGTCTGTGACTCCTGCCTCCACAAGTGCATCTATGTAGTCCGGAGTCAGGACTGTTGCGTTTGTGTCGAGATGCAGACGTAGGTCGCTCGGACTGTGTGTCTTGAGCCATGTGAAGAAGGACAGTAGCCATGGCCGGTTCAGCGTTGCTTCGCCTCCAGATATCGCCAGACGCCTGACGCCTACACGTAGAGCCAACTTCAGGAGTTCAGAGGCGGCATGTTCAGGTGTTACTGCGGATGCTGAACTGTTGTATGTGACGGTGAAGTTTTGACAAGTACGACAGCGTAGGTTGCACCCAGCGGCAAAACAAGCAGCCTCTACATAGGCTTCAGAGTCCTTGCCAGATGCTTTCTCGGACCACGGTGTTCCCACACCTCCAACAGAGTGGGGCTGGCACCAGCCAACAATGCGTAGCGGACTTACCTCATCTGAAACTTGGGTCTGGATGCTCTGCCCGGGCTTCACTGCCGTATGACAACTGGGTCGGAGCTCGCCATCTACAAGAACTGCACACGCGTAACATCCTCCTGTTTCGCAGGGTGCGAAGAGGTTTGTCGACTTAGGAAAGCGGTGGAAGACCATGCCAAGTGTTTCTAGTGCTTTCTTCACTGTGACATTGCCTGGTACCTCAAACGGCAACCCGTCCACAGTGATGATGACGTCTTCTGAAGGCTCAAAACGAACAGGAAGAATCGCTTCGCGTGGACATGCCAAGTAACATGAATTGCAGCCAACACAATGCCCTGGGCTAGGACAGCCCACAGCGGTTGTGCAGAATCCGCAGTCGGTACATAGTTCTTTGTTCCGCTGCAAGACGCCTTCTCCTGGTCCTAGACTTTCCTTATCTTTCTGAATAGCTCAAGAGCTTTGTCGTCACCGTGTCTGGTTCGATAGGCCAAGATTCCAGCCCTGACAACGGCGTTTCGTTGACCCTCGGGATTATCTGGGTCGTAGTGCGTCGCAAGCATATCACAGGGAAATCGTCCACATAGTCCACAGTGATCAAGGTTCTTTCGCGCAGTGCACTCAAAGACCTTGCACGTGCCCCACCATGGATTTCCACT
>LRSK01000126.1 GCA_001563325.1 Candidatus Thorarchaeota archaeon SMTZ1-83 | reverse complement strand
AGAACGGCAAAGAGCTTATCGTTCATCTGCAAAAGCATCAAGCTGGTACTGAATCAGTCCTAGGTCTTAGCTCGAATGCAGTCCTGCTCTGGAACATAACAAGGGACACCGGTTTCGAGGGTCTGGATGTCAGCGACTTGAATGGTGATGGTCTTGACGAAATCGCCGCCGTAACCGGCAACGACCTAATTCTCTGGAACTCCTCGGGGTCAGAGGTGTGGTCGATTTCGAGTCCGCCAGGCTGCGTCAGGAGAATCCATATGGACGCGGACTTTGACGGCGACACTCTCCCAGACCTAATAGCAAGTGTCACGAACACGAGCGCTTCACCAAGAATAAGCAACTGCACAGTGATCAATCACGAGAGTACAGTACTTGTCGAGTTCCCGCTCCTATCTAGGGTGCAGGGTGAGGCTCACGTGCATGGAGGAGAGCCTGCGGACCTCATCATGGCTTCGTTCTCAAGCAATGCGGATCCAGGTTTCTTCTACTCGACGCTTGTGGGCGGAATACACCTGTCGCAGTACGTGGTGAATGCTTCAGGAATGGGAATACTCTGGCACTCACCCTACAAGGCGTATCAGAACGCCAGCGACTACCATACGGCCAAGACAATGGCACTAGATGTGGATGGCGACGGATTCTGCGAACTAGTGCACCGGAATGCAACAGGAGCCGCATGGGCCATCGACATGTCGGGACTAGTGCTGTGGTTTGGCTACATCCATACCAAGAGCTACTACCCTCCAGGTAGGTACGCTGTCGTGAGCGTCGCTGACATAGACAATGACGGAGAAATGGAGGTCCTGTCAGCGTTGGATGACTACGCACACGTGCACCATGTCACAAATGGGACCCTCAAGTCAACGTTCGGTGTGTACCCATACGACATCTCTTTCCTAGATGACATAGTAGGAAATCCGAAGTCCGAAATCGTTGCAAACTGGACATGGGAGCTGGTTGTCTTCACCTTGGAACCCCTGAACAGAACAACTACGACAGATGGTAGGCCGGGAGGATACATTGACTGCAATCTCTGGCTGGCAATCGGCGCATCCGCGTCAATATGCACGGTTCTTATCGTAGGTTCAGAACTCTGGATTCGAAGACGCCAGGGAATTTGAACAGGGATTTCCCGACGGAAAATGATACCTGCAACATTCCAAGCCCCCTCGTGCATTTGGCCTTTGGGTCTTTCATAAGATGTCCTAATAAGAGAGTCGACTTTTGATAGGTTTATTAAACGCATTAGCATGAAACTGAACAGCATTCGGAATGCCTCTGTGGGGCCGGAAACATTGAACGGAAAAGCCAAGCTTGATGATCTAGATCTCGCCATCCTCCGAGAGCTCCAAGAAGAATGTAGAACGCCACTACAGGAAATAGCGGAGAGAGTGGGTGCTGCAGTGTCAACTGTTCACTACCGGGTCAAGCGTCTTGAACGCGAAGGTGTAATTGAAGGCTATCATGCCAAGATAAACCCTGAGAAGATGGACTTGGAGTATATCACTGCAATAAGGGTGAGTGCCGACTATGCATCAGGATACTACAGTGTAATCGGGGATGAGTTGGCTAAGATTCCCGGGGTTTGGGCAGTATACCTAGTACTAGGAGACTATGACTTCTTGGTTCTGACCAGATCAAAAGATAGAGAGGAATTCCTGAAAATCATCGACAATGCAATTCAGGTCAAGGGATTGAAGAAGACTTCTACCCAAGTGGTTGCCAAGCTGATTAAGGAAGACCCAAGACTGGTGTTCTAGGTCGACTGCCTTGCTGCCAACTCTTGACTACTCTGCCATCCCCAAGCAGGTTTCAACCATTGGTTGATTCCATGTCGTTTTGATTGACCTTGATGTGCATAATGCCTTTCTGGTGTCATTTCTTCTACTGGAGAGTTCGAGAGGCCTGGAAGGGCATAATAGGTCGGTGAACCATTACAATCGAAAACTTGAATTCCAACAGGACAGAGAGGCTTGCATGGCATCCATAGATAGGAATCGGGTTCTCTCATTGGCGCAGTCCCTCATTCGGGCGAACTCAGAAAATCCACCCGGGCATGAGAGAGAGGTGGCCTCTATCCTTCGGAGGCATCTGGAATCATTCGGACTACTCTGCAAAGTCGTAGGTAGTTCAGAGCGGCCAAGTCTAATCTTCTCCACTGGTGAGGACCTTGACGGGAATCTTCTTCTCCATGGACACATGGATACTGTTCCAGCGGGAGCTCGCGAGTCTTGGGAGTTCGAACCCTTTGGTGCTGAACTAGTAGGAGATCGCCTCTATGGGAGGGGAGCCTGCGATATGAAAGGGCCTTTGGCGGCCCTAGCGGAAACCATGATTCTTCATTCGAAAGAGAACCACTCGAAGCCACTGATTATGCTGGCAACATCAGATGAAGAAACGACGTGTGGAGGAGCCGAAGAGGTGGTGAAGAGCGGCCTACTCGACGGTGTCAAGTTCGGAGTCTGCGCCGAGCCTACGTCGTTGAACATACTTGTAGGGGAGAAAGGTCTGCTATGGCTACGTATCGTGGCGCAAGGCAAATCTGCTCATGGATCAACACCGGAGTTGGGCGAAAACGCTATCGAGCTTTGCATGAGTGCCCTAGAAACACTGCTGAGAGAACATTATTCCTTCGAACAGAATGAACAACTTGGCGTTCCAACCATCAACTTGGGTAGGATTGAAGGCGGCAGCAAGATCAACATTGTGCCTGAAGACTGTGAAGCTGAGATTGATATGCGGTTGGTAATGGGCCAAGACTCCAAAGAAATCGTTGGCCGGATGGGTTCACTCCTGACACAACAGGGTCTAGAAGATAGGGTTCGCATTGAAACCATTCGCTCAAAGCCCACTGTTCTGACGCCCAAGGACTCGGAGATAGTTGCAGCGACTCAAGAAGCTGTGGAGAGAGTGACTGGAGCGAAGCCTTCACTGGGGACCGCTACTTTCGGCACTGACTGCTCAGTTCTTCAACCAAAGGCTGGAATCATGAACGTGATTTGTGGCCCAGGTTCAATCAAGATGGCTCATCAACCAGATGAGCATATCGACGTCAACCAACTATTCGAGGCCATAGAAGTCTACAGAGCGATAGCGAAATGGTTCGCGGGTCAATGAAGAACCGACCCTCAGATTTGCAATCATCTGCAAGCCGTATCTGATATCACGAAAGGGCGAGCTCGCAGCTGCAAAAAGAATGGAGAACCGGACGATGCGTATCCGCATACTCGTCCAGTTCTCTCGGATTGTGTGAGTTTTGTTAGCCTCAGGCCGCCTCTCCCAATAGCTCGTCAAAGCCGTAGCCGAAGAACCACCAGCCTACTGTCAAGCCAACAATGAACTGCCACAGAACGAAGACTGCCCAGAGGATCAGTGCGTAGAACATGTCAACGCCGAAGAATGGGAGAACCATGGCAGTCACGTAGTAGGTGACAATCGCTAGGACTATGGCAATGGCAGTACTAACGAATCCCTTGGCGGGTTGCGACCACTTCCTGAAAGGCCACAGGTTGCCGTAGACAACAAAGGAAAGTGTCCAGAATACTAGAATCACCGTGAAAGTGGGGCCCTCCAAAGTCGTGAAGAAGGATATGCCAAAGTAGTCAAGGATTATGGCATATAGCCAAGTGAAGAATCCAGCAATCGGCAGAAGCACTATGCCTCTTCCGGGCTGGTCTAGTTTCTGAAACGGCCAGCCTTCGAGAAGCATCAACTGTGAAATCGATATGGGGAACCATATCCAGGGGATGTCAATGCCAACATCTAGAACGAGATAGCCAGCAACAACTGCGAACACCAGAATTGCCAGTCCCATCCAAGGCTGTTTGAGCTGTTCTTCTCGATGCATCTTGCCTGGCCAGTAGCCGAGCCAGAAGATCCACACTGCAAACATGAAGATTACATTGGTCACAAATGGCGTACTGACTGCAACACCTGCCATGTCTGTGATTCCGTTCACAAACATGTAGACGTAGACGGCAACGGTCATGTACACTATTCCGAGGATGGTCATTATTGCTCCCTGGACATAGCGGTTCTCTGTCATGCGAGAAGCCGGCCACAATTCGAATACGTGCCCAGTCGTGAACCACAGGAAAGCAAAACCAAAGAACGCCCATGCTCCAGTGATGGCCAAGTCGTACATCAGTACGTTCATGAACACGAACCAGTAGGGTATCGTGATCGCCAACGTAACGATGACGCCCACCAACCACTTGATTGGTTGTTTCCATATTGTAGGACGGTCTGTCACAAAGCTTCACCGAATCAATCCTCTGAATCCCCTTGAGATATATGTCTTTCGTAATTTCCAGCCCTCATTAGGAACCCATTCAGTTCAAGTCGCTGATATGTGTAATTCTTACAGATTGTTGGGAAGAAGCGCATTTCTCCTTAGAAAACGTAAGCTATTCACCGAATCACTTCTGGAAAAAGTCCGAATTGGCTGTCAGGAATGCCAAGAAAGCCAAATATTGGGGGCAAGGCTTAAATCATAGTTAGCTCGAATGTGGGCCAACTCAAGTATTGGAGTGAGAAGAATATTCGGAGTGAGAAGAATTGACGTTTAATGTACTTGCTTTGTTGTGTAGTCGGAAAGAGGGCTACACCGCCTCTATACTCTCGCATGCGATTGAAGGTGTCAAAGAGGTAGAAGGAGCCAAGGTCGACGTGGTTCGCATCCACGACTTCACAGTCAAGCCTTGCAACAGCTGCTTCGCGTGCATTAAGAAACCGGGAAGCGGTTGCACCATCAAAGACGACATGGGCGGATCAGGAAAAGGTGAGCTTTGGGTGAAGACCCAGAAGGCAAATGCCATACTCGTCGCCGACCCGGTCCATATGTGGTCGTCAAGTGCAGGAGCCCATGCCTTCATTGAAAGGCTCTATCCATATCTCTGGACAGGCGACATGAATGGGATGCCGTTTTTCTACATCTCATGCGCCTCTAACCAGGGCATGCAGAGATTCTCTGCGAAGGAGATCAACCGGAGAATGATTCCTTGGGGTGTAAGGATGATTGGGCCTCTTGACGTACATACTGCATTCCTAGAAGACGCCTTCGCAAAAGCTCGAAAACTCGGGAAAGAACTGGGAATGGCGGCCAAGAAGGATGCAGAAGAAGGACGCAAAGGGTTCGCAGATGAGAACGAGAAGTTCCTCTACTATCAGAACACCATATCTCCCGCACTGGATCTGTACATCGAAAACCTGACTCAAGGAACGAATACCTATGAGAAGTCATTGTTCCCACATGCTCTGAAGACATTTGAGAACAAGGAGGCCCGGCCTCTTCTGGAGAAGGCTGCGGAGGAATTCAAGAAGACCCTTGAACTTTACAAGGCCGGCAAGACCAAGGAGGCGATTGCGTCCATCGTCAGAACTGGGGACTACTGGACGAACGCAACATGGATTGAATACCTGAAGGACAACGTTGTTGGGGCCGAGCAACCAAAGGCTTATCGACCCCTACCCAAGGATTAACCTCGCCCACACCTTTCTACTTGGCGGAGGGTAGTCCTATGAAAATCCTGGATGGTATATACCTAGTTGGAAGCGGTAATACAGGCTTGGGAATCTCCAACGACTATGACTGTCACGTCTATCTCCTTGACGGTGGAGATGACGTGGCTCTCATCGACGCTGGAGGAGGACGTGAAACAGAAAGGA
>LRSK01000125.1 GCA_001563325.1 Candidatus Thorarchaeota archaeon SMTZ1-83 | reverse complement strand
CTCCGATGATTCTTCGCACCTCGTCAGCGCCAAAGATCACATCATTGTCTGCAACAGCTGCAACTCCATCAGTAGGCTCAAGTAGTGTGCTCAGAACATTGATCACCGTTGTCTTCCCTGCGCCGTTAGGGCCAAGAAGACCGAACAGCTCACCCCAACCAATCTCAAGGCTGAGGTCATCGACGGCCATGATGTCCCCGAATCTCTTGGTCAGGCTTTCTATCTTTATTGCGTGTTCAGACATTGTAGATGACATGTATAAACACAAGAGTAGAATGTATATAATACGTGGATTCTTTTTGTGGGTCAAACTGGTTTGCGCGGCAAACTCACATTCCCACAAGAAACAACCATATCGTGCAGAGAAGATTTATCGCATCCCACAATCCAGCTAGTGCAGGTGCTACCATGACAAATGACGAGATTATCGCTCAAATCCGTGAACTGGGCAAACGATTTGATGATCCGAAGATTCAACGCCGGTTCAAGGAATTCAACAAGACTCTGCAATTTGTGTTCCCCGATATCGACATGCAGATTTACATGCGAATTGGTGACGCCGAACTGCTAGAAGTGACAGAAGGAACTACGGATGCAGAGATGACCGTGACAATGGACTCAGCTGTCTTCTTCAGAATCATGGACAAGAGCGAGAGTCCAATGGCAGCTTATCAGGCCGGCAAGCTGAAAACGAAAGGTGAGGTGCCGGATTTGCTGAAGCTGCAGAAGTTGATGCTCTAGCTTTCATATGCGTAGACCGATTGGAACCAGGTGGACAGAACATGAAGGTCCTCATAACCGCACCCTTCTCCGAGTCAGGACTCACGATATTGAAGGAGGCGGGTCTTGAGGTCGATCATCGGAGCTGGCTGGAAACTGGCAAGCTCTACCTTGGTGGCAAGATTCTCAATGTCATCAACGAGGGAGGATATGACATCGTCGTCGTAGAGGGTGATGAGGTCAAAGAGGAAGTCATTGGGGGAACAAACCTCAAGGTCATTGCTTCGGTAAGGAATAGCCCTAACAACATCTCAGTTCCTGCGGCGACAGCAAAGGGAATTCCTGTTCTCGCCGCACCTGGAAGGAACACTATTGCAGTTGCCGAATTGACGATTGCACTGATTCTGAGTCAGGCCAGAAGAATCATCAGAGCAGAGAGGCTTCTCAAGAATGACTTCATGGTTGACGACTTCTCAGACTTTGGCAAGATGTACAAGATGACGACGGGCTTTGAGCTTCAAGGAAAGACTGTTGGAATCATTGGGCTCGGACAGATTGGAATTGAGGTAGCCAAGCGGTTGAATGCATTTGGAGTGAATCTTCTTGTCACAGATCCCTACGTAGCATCAGAGCGGCTAGAGGAGGTTGGGGCCAGAGCTGTTGAGCTCGAAGAACTGCTGCGCGAGTCCGACATAGTGTCTATTCATTGTCCACAGACGGAAGAAACCATAGGAATGCTCGGGGCCGAACAGTTTGCCGTGATGAAGAAGACGGCCATCTTTATCAACACCGCACGCGCATCGATAACCGATGAAGCCGCCCTGAAGGTGGCTCTTGAAACAGGTGTTATTGCCGGTGCTGGCCTCGACGTGTTCTCAATGGAGCCTGTCGACTGTGACAACGAATTCTTGGAATTGGATAATGTCACAGTGACACCGCATATCGGTGGCAACACTATTGACACAGTTGAGAAACAGTCACTGATGATTGCAGAAGATATCAAGGCAATTCTCTCAGGCGGTAGGCCAAAGAACATACTCAACCCAGAGGTCCTGAACGGCGGAGGGAGCTGAATTGGCCGTTGCTTCTATTGATGCTGGTACTGGCGGTGTACGGTGCATGATAGTTGGAAAGAATGGAGAGGTCTTGGGTCTAAGCAGACGTTCTTGGAGCTACGAGACCCCTCTCTATCTCGAGATAGCAAAGGAGTTCCAACCATCTGAGTTCTGGGACTTGATATGCACAGTGACCAAAGAAGCCTTGAAGAAAGCGGGCATTCCTGCTTCGAAACTGGAGGCTGTTTCTACCACAAGTCAGCGCCATGGAATTGTGCTGCTTGACGCTGACGGAAAAGAGCTACACGGGGGGCCAAACAGTGACGCAAGGGGCGCAATGACACAATACATCATTGAGGAGGCTCTTGGTGAGAAGTTCTTGGAGATTACAGGCTGCTGGCCCCCAATGATGTTTGCAGCATCGAAACTTGCATGGTTTGAGGAAGAGGAGCCTGAAATTCGTGAAGCTGTGGCACATCTTCTGCCCATCAGTGACTGGATCACATACAGGCTGAGTGGAGAGTTCTCCACTGAGCCGTCTTCGGCAAGTGCTACTGGTCTTCTGAACATCAGAACTCGCAAGTGGAGTGATGAGATACTGTCTGTGGTCGGCATTGAGAGAAGCATCCTTCCCGAGATTCACTGTGCGGGTTATGTCGTAGCCGAGGTTTCATCAACAGCGTTCAAGGAATGCAAGCTGCCTGAAGGACTTCCTGTGGTTCAAGGGGGTGCTGACACTCACTGTGCATTGCTTACGTGTCAAGCGGAAGCCGGTGAGGTTGTTGTCGTTGCTGGCAGTACAACGCCTGTTATGATGGTTGTGCGAGAACCAGTCTGCTCAAGTGGACAGAAGATATGGTCGGCTCCTCATATGATTCCTGAACTGTGGACACTCGAAAGCAATGCGATGCTGACAGGAGCTTACATAGAATGGGTAATTGACTTTCTGTGTGACAGAGCAGAGAACCCGGAACGTTGCCGAGAGGAAACCTTCAGCAGTCTGCCTGAGATATTGAAGGAGATCCCCCCAGGTAGTCACGAAACCTATGCCGCGCTCGGGCCAAGGGTCATGGATACTCAGCGAATGACTGACATTCCCTTTGCTAGGGTGCATTTTCCACAACCTGCTCTGCCAGGGGTCATTCCTCTCAATTCGGCGAATCTGATTCATGCTGTACTGGAGAACATCGCATACTCTGTTAGAGGCAACTACGAGCAACTGAACAACTTCAGACAATCCACCTCTGTGAAGGCAGTCGGAGGGGTGACGAGGTCAAGCGTCTGGCTTCAGATCCTGGCGAATGTGCTAGGTCACCCAGTCAGAACCCCCCAGCAACCGGAAGGCAGTCTTCTTGGTGCTGCTATATGCGCAGCTGCTGGGATTGGCTTGTATTCGAGTATCGAAGAAACGGCCAAGAACATGGTGAGCTGGCAGCCTGACTTCGAACCAGATGAACGCCAACGTGAATACGAATCTTACTACACTCGCTGGAAGGAGATATGGTCATTGGGTGAGGACTAATGTACGACAAAGAGAAGAAGGAGCTACTTCAGATCTGCAAGGAGATGGTGGAAAACGACCTGGTTGTTGGCTCCTCTGGCAATGCCAGCCTAAGAGTTGGTGACCATGTGCTGATCACTCCAAGCTCTGTTCAGTATTCAACGATGACAGCGGAGAACATAATGGTTCTTGACTTGGAGGGTAACGTAGTCGAGGGAGAGCTGAATCCCAGTGTTGAGACCCCAACTCACCTTGAGATTTATCGACAGAGGGAAGATGTGGGAGCAGTCGTCCATTCTCACAGCATCTACACTACAGCTCTCGCTCTGCTTCATATGCCACTTCCACCAGTACTTGATGAGGTCGTTCCAAAACTTGGCGGCGAGATCAGAGTCACTTCCTATGCGATGCCTGGCACGAAGGAGCTGGCCAAGAATGTTGTTGAGGCAATGGATATGAGAAGCGCAGTCCTGATAGCAAATCATGGTGCCATCTGCTGCGCAAAGACGATTCGGAAGGCCATGGAGAAGGCCATTCTTCTTGAGAGGACCTGCAGAATCTATCTTCTGGCCAAGCAGATTGGTAATCCGATTAATCTGCCTGAGGATGTCGTTGAGGACGAGGCAGACCTCTGGGAGATCATGCGCGATTTCTAGAAGGTGAGCCATCTGAACGGGTACATGGGCAAGATTCTCGAAATAGACCTCACAGCACAGGCCACGTCCATCATACCACTCGACTCCAAGATCGCGAATCAGTTTGTCGGAGGTAGCGGCTACGCAAGCCGGCTACTATATGATCTCATGGATGCCCGAGTGGACCCACTAGGTCCCGACAATATGCTTCTCTATATGACAGGTCCCCTGACGGGCACTCTGGCTCCAAGCACCGGTCGTCTAGTGGTGTGTGGAAAGTCTCCTCTTACTGGTTTCTGGGGCGAGTCACATGTCGGAGGGCACTTTGGAGTAAAGTTGAAGTTCTCAGGTTTTGATGGCGTTCTAATCAGGGGCCAAGCGAAAGAGCCCGTCTATCTCCACATCAAGGACGCAGACACAGAGATACACTCCGCATCGGACATGTGGGGGATGAAGACCGGTGAAACACAGGAGCGACTTCGTAAGAAACTCGGTCGGATTAGAACTGCATGTATTGGACCCGCCGGAGAGAAACTCGTCAGGTTTGCTGGCATAGTTACTGATGAGAGACTTGCTGCAAGGTGTGGTCTTGGTGCTGTAATGGGATCTAAGAATCTCAAGGCAATCGCAGTCGAGGGAAATCAAAGAGTAGAGTTGGCCGATAGAGAAGGTTTTGTAGCACTTGCACGAGAATCCTCCAAAGTTCTGGGGGACGCCATGCATCATCTTAGGGACATGGGCACCTCCCTATATGTAGACGTCGGGATCATGTTCAACGATATGCCAATCAAGTACTTTCAGGAAACCGAATTCGAGGCCGACGGGCTGACCGCCGCGACCATGAAGGAGTTCCTTACCGGTCGTACGGCATGCTATTCATGTCCCATTGGGTGTGGAAGGGTTGTCTCCCTTCCGGAGTTTGGAATGAGCAGAGTTGCAGGACCCGAGTTTCAGACGATTGCATCTTTTGGCACAGGACTACTGATTTCCGATTTGAGGAAAGTTTCACTGATGAACTATCTCTGTAACCAGCATGGCATGGATACAATCAGCTGTGGCAGTACTATATCATTCGCTACTTACCTGTGCGATTTGGGCAAGCTCGACTGGGGACTTGAATGGAATGACCCTGAGAGAGTGGTGAAGCTAATCCACGCAATTGCTAACCGAAGCGGAGTTGGCGCTGAGCTCGCCGAGGGCTCCATGAGCTTCGCACAGAAGCACAATGTTCCTGAACTGGCATTACAGGTGAAGGGTATGGAAATTCCTAACCACGATCCAAGAGCTTTCGCCGGAATGGCCACAGTCTACGCAGTTGCATCAAGAGGTGCAACCCATCTTGAAGGCGACATGTACTCCATTGACATGGGGGTTGACGTTCGAGAAGTTGGAATCTACTCTGGTGATAGACTTGAGAATGAAGGGAAGGGAGAAACGGCTGCAAGAGCCCAGGACTTCAGAGCGTTCTTCGACTCCTTAATAATGTGTCATTTCGCGATAGTATCTCCTCAGACCATGATTGAGCTTCTGAACAAGGCGACTGGGGGCTCCTACAGCATCGAAGATATCCTGAGAATCGGAGCCAGAGCAGTCACTTTGAAGCGCCTGTTTAACTTGAAATGTGGCCTCACTGGTGCTGACGACAATCTTCCCGAACCCCTCTTGCATCCTCTTCCTGATCATGCAACTGACGACTTCGCACCCGACATTGAATTGCAGCTGAACGATTACTATGACTACAGAGGTTGGAATCGGGTAACGGGAGTCCCGTCCGCAGAGGCCCTCAAAA
>LRSK01000124.1 GCA_001563325.1 Candidatus Thorarchaeota archaeon SMTZ1-83 | reverse complement strand
AACCCCATTTCTCGAAAGCCACACCCCTATGTTCCAGTTTGACTTGTTCCACAGAGTTGAACCCTTCAGACCAACGGGTGCCCATATACACCTCCAAGAGATCCTTGCAATCCTTCATCATGCCATTCCTGATCTTGACCATCGCAGACCGCCCAGATTGTGATTTCAATTGGTTCTGGCTCTGACAAGAAATATGGATGTATAACTCAACGAAAAGTGTTGAATCATTCTTATGTTCTCATCAGGACCTATTCATACATTATGGATAGTATGTCAAACTTCTAGGTTTGTATTATCCCCACCACTCTTATCGTTCTTATCGTAGATGTTCCAGCAAAGGTGAAGAGCTGCTTGCTATGCGATGACTATCCTAAATAGCCCACAACTGAATACCAATATGGTAGATATCCAGTTGTACTTGACCATCATAAAAAGGTCAAAGAAGTAGACCTAGAGCAACACCCTAAGGAAGAAAGTCGGAGGGCCGAAGATGGGTTATTACTCCATGATTTAGGAACATATTGATTAATAGGATGTGAATATGTGGAACCAAAAACATACGCGCGCTGCCAAGGGTTGAAAGCACATGATGGTTGATACGCTCCTTGTCAAAGACGTCATGACGAAGGGTGTTAGGGTGACAGGACCGGATTCCAGCGTGAAAGAGGTCGTCGCGACCATGAATAGGTTCAACATAGGCTCGATAATTGTAGTGCAAGACAACAGGCCGGTCGGCATGATATCCGAACGCGACGTCCTAAGGAGGGTGGTTGAGCCCTGTCTATCCCCGGAAACCATTGAAGCGAGGCAGATCATGACTCACCCCGTGATAACGATATGCGAGTCCGCGAGCGTGGCCGAGGTAGTCAAAATCATGGCAGAGAAGCGGGTCAGGAAGATACCAGTCATGAAAAAGGAGAAACTCGTAGGCATAATAACCTATACGGACATCCTATCTAAAGTATTGAACATGATATCTTTGCTAGGAGATCTGGTATAACATTGCATGCGCACTCGCGCAAATCAAGGTAGATGAAATGCATGAGTCAAGGATGTGTATGACAGGGCTCTACAGTTTCTTAGTCAGAGAGATGGATGCATCTGCCAGGGCCACAGCATTTGGACCAAAGAGGTAGAGTATAGGTTCCACACCGATTCCTCCTGGAACATGAATGGCTACAAATCTTAGAAACTCTCTCATGCTTCCTACTAGTTTCTGAGCCGCTTCAGAAATTGCATCAGGGTCTGTAGCGGGCATAGGAAGACTGATCATTCCGAAGTCGCTATCTCTTGCAGCGTTAACAATCTCCTTTGTTCCGCTAATACCCAAGCAAGCCTGAATTGATGGCCAATTTGACCGTGCCCAAAGAAGGAGCTTGGCAGTGTGTTTCGAAGCTCCGAACTGGGGTGTAGTCAGAGCTACTGCTCGTCCATTTACCAGAGTGATTCTTCCTGGAACACCAGCGACATCCATGGGAGTCATTGCATCATCCCCACAAGCCACAAGATTTGCTCTCACTTGAGGGATTAAAGCTGAAAACTCTGGAGTAATCGATATCTGCAGCAACGCCTCCTGAAGATCTCTCAATATCACTCCACGACTGGTGAACTCCTTTTCCTCACCTGCAAGGAGGTCAGTACAGATTTGACATTTGACTTCACCCAAAGCAGGCAAAGAGTCCCTGTGCATTTTGCAGATTGATGAACCAATTCGAAGATACATGCATGTTCTACAGATTTCCTTCACCATCATGTCTTGCTGAGGGGTATCAGATAGCATCATGCCCACGAGTTTCTCCGCGAGAATATCGACATGGTTCTGTAGTGACCCTTTCTTGACCCCTTGACTGAGATACTTGCTCACAGCTGCTTGAGTGATGTTCATCCTCCTTGCTATTTCACTCTGAGACTGGCCTGACCCGTGAAGCCTCATTGCGAGGTTAGCTCTTAGACTTGGTAGATACTCTTTCTGAACGAGTTCACATGGCGGTCTCAATGTTATCACTCCAAAGCAAACTATTTATCTCAGTCTGTAATATAACTGTGTTGTATAACACAGATATAAGAATGGTTGTGTCTGTGATGTCTGAATACCCTGAGAGAAGAGACCCCAGAACGGTGGTCGCTGCAGTTGCAATTGTAGCCATTATTGCGGTTGCGTCAATCGTGATAATCACTTTCCGCCCGCCGAGTGAGAAGCCCACTCTAGTTGTCTATACCTATGATAGCTTCATGCAATGGGGAGATGACCCTGATACAATTTTTGAATTAGCATTTGGCCCGTTTGAGGAGCGTTTCGATTGCATTGTAAGAATTGAAAGGCTTCAGACTGACGCCAACGGTATCATATCCCGACTTGGAACAGAACAGTCTAATCCAGTAGCGGATGTAGTCATCGGAATTGACAACATACTGATTTTGCAGTCTGGAGTTACAGATCTGCTGACAGCATATGAACCATCCAATATTGATGTGGTTAACTCCACCTTTATTGATGCGTTAGATCCCAATCATTACATTGTTCCGTTCGATTTTGGCCTTGTTACTCTAATATACAAGAACAATAGCCTTGAGATGTTCCCCGAATTTAACAACTTGACATTTGCAGATCTAACTGATCCAGCTTTAGCTGGGGGGCTAGTGACGCAGAACCCTCACTTCAGCAGTCCTGGTCTTGCTTTCCTGTTGACTGAGATTGCAGTGCATGAGAAGTTATTACATGTGAATTGGACTGATTGGTGGATTGCGGTCAATGAGTATATAGATGTTCAACCAGGGTGGTCTGAAGCATGGAGTGTTTGGTACGATACTCCGAGTAAGCATATCATGAACAGCTACGGTACTGATGGCGCATATTCGGTGTATTTCTACGGGGGAGAGCCCGAAACTGGGATTGCACCTATCTACTATGACGGGGATTACTATGCATGGATGCAGGTTGAAGGAATGGGATTAGTAAAGAATGGGCCCAATCCAGAACTCGCAGAATTGTTCATAGATTATTGTCTAAATGAAACGGTTCAATCCCTCATCGCTACCAATCAATGGATGTTCCCAGTGAGAAGCGGTGTTGTGTTAGATCCTGCTTTCGAATATGCACTCCATCCTAGCGAGGTTTCTCTCCTGAATGAGATCCTTGCAAGGCCTGAGATTGCTGCTAATTTGACTTCTTGGCTCGATACGTATGACGAAATCAGAATAACCTAGGCTGAGGCTGGAGTAATGGAGTGGAGAATCTTAATCAGATGGGGCGCTATCGCATCTCCTTTGGTTCTACTCGCGGTATTTCTTGTATACCCTGTGGTTGCAGTATTATTCGAAGGTCTAGTTTTCGGACCTGGAACATCATTCATTGATGCCATTTCATCGATGGTAACTCAGACTGTTCTCAGCTTCACTTTCGCTCAAGCCATAGTTAGCACGATACTGGTTGTGATTATTGGATTGCCTGGTGCATTTCTGCTGGCTAGATTGAGAATTAGAGGCAAATCGCTTCTGAGAGCTTCTTTGATTGTTCCTTTTGTGCTACCACCTATTGTAGTGGTTGTAGGCTTCCTGAGGGTGTTTGGGGAATATGGAATTCTAGACTCTGTTTTAATGACAATGACAGGAGCTTCCGAGAGCATTTTGAATTTAGCTAATGGAGTTGTTGGAATTGTCTTGGCTCATACATTTTACAATATACCATTGGTAATTGTCATGGTTTCTTCCGCATTGGAGAGATTAGATCCTGAGATCGAAGAAACCGCGGAGATACTAGGAGCAACTAGCCTTCAGAAATTCAGATATATCATCCTACCCCATATTCGCGCTTCTCTCCTAGCTGCTTCAATTCTAACATTCCTTTTCTGTTTCATGTCATTCCCTATTGTGTTGGCACTAGGAGAAGGCAGGTTTATGACTCTGGAGGTGAGAATCTGGAACGCCTTCAGAACATTTGATTTTGGCGAAGCAAGTTCACTTGCAGTTATTCAAATTCTTATCACACTAGCCCTTGCATATTCCTATATCAAACTTGGAAGAATCGAGGAGGGCAACGTTAGAACAGCAACAATCAAGACACTGGCTTTTGACGAGATAAGTTTGAAGTGGAGAATCTGCACTATTGGCTATCTTGTGCTCTTTGTAGTTCTTGTTGCTGGTCCAATCATCGCTATTGCGCAGGCAGCTGTTTACAATCCCTTTAGTAACCAGTACACGCTAGAGGGTTTCACAAATTTGCTGGACCCGGGTACAGGAGGAGGTTTGCTTCCACTTGTCAATTCACTGCTATACGCTGTCCTCGCCACACTGCTGGCAGTTGTGCTAGGCATACCTTTAGCATATTTGCATCGCACTCGACAGAAGGGTTTGCCAACACTGGCATCTGCAATGACGCTTCTTCCTCTAGGCGTTTCAGCGATAACTGTAGCTTACGGTCTGATGCGCATAATTGCAGTTCCACTAGGATTGACAACCAATCCCTGGGTTCTCATTGTTATTGCGCAAACACTCATTGGATTACCATTCAGTGCGAGGGCCATCGAGATATCCCTAAGAAACATTGATCCTGAAGTGCTTGAGCAGGCAGAGTCATTGGGAGCGTCTCAATTGCAGAGGTTGTTCTACATTGAGCTTCCGCTACTTGCACCAGGAATTCTCGCAGGCGGAGTATTCGCCTTTGCTATGGCCATAGGTGAAATGTCTGCAACTTTATTCATTGCATTGGAGCAGAATACAACTTTGGCAGTAGTAATCTACCAATATCTTGGCGTCCGGAGGATGGTGGATGCTGGAGCCGCCGCCTTTGTGTTAGTAGCAATATGCTTCATTGCATTTTTGGCGATTGAGAAACTATCTGGAGAAACCTCGGGAGGAGCACTGTGATGGTTAGTGTTGAACTTCAAGGACTCATGAGAAGATTCAGGGATGGGACAAGCATTGGTCCTATAGACCTTGATATCAAGAATGGAGAGTTAATGACACTCCTAGGGCCGAGTGGTTCAGGGAAGACAACAACTCTTCGAATGGTTGCTGGCTTCTTTGAACCGCAAGCTGGCAAGCTCCTTTTCGATGGTCAAGATGTTACATCAGCACCTCCGAGAGATAGAAACATAGGCATGGTGTTCCAATCAGTAGCACTCTTTCCCAACATGAATGTGTATCAAAACATAGCCTTTGCACTTGAGATGGCTGGATGGAGTCGAGAAGCCACCATCGACCGTGTCGAGTACCTGGCAGACCTTTTGGGTATTCGGGGCGTGTTGATGAGACGTAGCAATGAGGTGAGCGGCGGAGAGGGCCAGAGGATTGCCCTTGCACGAGCACTTGCTAAAGAGCCGAATCTTCTTCTACTTGATGAACCGCTCTCGGCCCTCGACCCTCAGTTGAGGGAACGACTTCAGACAGAAATACGAAGGATACAGGATGAACTTGCCATCACCACTATCTATGTAACTCATAGTCAAGATGAAGCGTTTGCCATTTCTGACCGGGTAGCGATACTGAATGAGGGAGAGGTCAATCAAGTGGGCCAACCCGAGGAGTTGTATGATAGACCTGCCAATGAGTTTGTAGCAAGTTTCCTAGGAAGCGGAAATGTTCTTACAGGACTTGTATTGGAAGAACGCCAAGACAGCGTCATCATAGACTCAAACGGCGTACAATTTTCTGCGACTGGTTCTGCGAAAACAGGTGAATACGTAAAATACACTGTAAAGCCAGAAGACATCACA
>LRSK01000123.1 GCA_001563325.1 Candidatus Thorarchaeota archaeon SMTZ1-83 | reverse complement strand
TGGGGTGGGTTCGATCCCAAGACTGGAACCATAACAGAGAGGAACCATGAGCTGAAGGGTCAGAATGTTACCGGAACTGTTTTTGTGTTTCCAACCGGGAAGGGCTCTAGCACAACCTCAGCCATTCTCTTGGAGTCTGTCAGATGTGGAACTGCACCAGCAGCGATTGTGAACCTGAAGACTGAGCCTATTCTTGTAATAGGGGCAATCATCGCCGAGAGACTCTATGACCGTGTCATCCCCATTGTTGATACCCCGGAGCTAGACCTAACCAAAGTGATCAAGACTGGCGATTGGATTGAAGTCAATGCCAGTGAGAATGAGGGGTGGATACATCTTCGCAGGTAACTGGCACCAGTTGAGCAGATAGGCCAGAAACTTCTCCGCGAAGCTTGTCTTGCGTTTCAGACCGCCCCCGGGGGGAAAGCCTCTTCCTCCTCTTCCTCTGACCACTCCTCACTCTCAGGCAAGCTCTTGATGCCAAGCTTCTCTAATCTGGTCATGACCTTCCGTAGGGCATCTGTGCTATCGCTGTCTGAGAGAAGAAGTGCGTAATTGCGGAGAGTCCTCATAAGTTCATGCGGATACACCGTCGGTGCCTTCGACACTAGCTCCTCGCCGATCTCAATCGCCTCGCGATATGCATTCTCTGACTCCAGTGTTCGTCCAGATCGCTTCAGCAGGACAGCAAGGTTGTTGAGAGTTGATCCAACATAAGGCTGGTACAGGCCAGATGGCTTTTCAACAAGAGCCCTACGCAGCTGGAGTGCTTCTCCCAACGCCTCCTCCGCCTCTGATGTCCTGCCTGATTCTGCCAACAAGATGCCGAGATTGTTGAGCGACGTGGCAACACGATGGAGGAAAAGTTCGGGGGACTTCTGAGCAAGTTGTCTTCTGATTTCGAGTGCCTCCAGAATGGCCTCTTCCGCCTCCAGTGTCCTACCAGTCTGTCTGAAAAGAACAGCGAGATTGTTGAGAATGGTGGCAACGGGCTCGA
The DNA here is from genome assembly GCA_001563325.1 of Candidatus Thorarchaeota archaeon SMTZ1-83. Next base: position 4,730 of record LRSK01000123.1, on the reverse strand, counting down.
TGAGAAAGATGGCCTCTGGAGCTTCTTGGCTTATGTCCCTTGCAGTATGAAGTGCTTCTTGGTATGTTTCTTCGGCCTCCGCAGTTCTCCCAGTCTTTCTGAGAAGAACAGCAAGATTGTTGAGATTCCAAGGCAGTTGGTAGTCGTGTTGGCCTGGCGCCTTGGCGGCAAGTTCTCTGTGGATTCTGAGAGCCTCGCGACATTTCTCTTCGGCCTCTGATACTCTGCCAATCTGTCGGAGAAGAACTGCGAAGTCGAGGAGAGCAGCGGCGAGGAATCTCGAGAATATATCGGGTGTCTTTTCAGCAAGTTCTGTGAAATCATTGACAGCCTCTAGGTATGCCTCCTCCGCCTCAGAGTATCTTCCAGTCTGTCTGAGTGGCAGTGCTGAGCCGTCGAGCATGAATGGGAGGATAAACGAAAGTGCCTCCGGCTCTTTCTTAGCCAACTCTCTGGCCACCTGAATTGTTTCTTGATATAGATTAATCGCCTCGTATAGTCTGTTCATCATTCTCAGCGTGTCTGCGAGAGTGCCAAGGCTAAAGCAAAGATGACGTAGGAAAGAAACATCATCCAGCCTTTGGCCAGCGTGCTTCCTATAGATTTCGAGCGCGTTTCGTTGAATCTCTTCAGACTCTGTGGCCCTCCCTGTGAAGAGTAGTGTCATGCTGATGCTACGGAGAGAGAGTGTGATACCTATCATGGGGTCGTATGATGCTGTCGAGGCGGATTCCTCATGGAGTTGATGCGCTTCTCGAAATGCTTCTTCGCCCTCTTGGTGTCTATGGACACTCATCAGGAAGTAACCGAGCGCTTGGAGAGTCATAGCCATGTCCTGTGGACGAAAGCCCAATGTGTTCTCATCAAGGCTCCTATAGACTTCGAGAGACTCTTGGAAAGATCCCTCGGCCTCCGAACTTCTGCCGGTTACTCTCAGCAGTAGACCGAAGAAATGCAGCGTTCGTGCCCTATGTACCATGAGTTCGTCCGGGACGCTCTCGCCAAATTCTTGGATTGTTTCAAGCGATTCTCGGAACGCGTGCTCGCCATCCGCCACTCTAGCCATGTGTGTCAGAACGCCTCCTCTCAGCCCCTGTATTACCATATAGGCCTCCTTCGTGTCAATCCTAGTGGCATCAAGAAGCGTTAGAGCGTCGGAGAAATTGTTCCTCCATATGAGGTCAGAAACAATGGAACCGAGCTTTGCTGCTGCGTCCCTCTCTGCGGCTAGTGCTCGGACTGATAGGGCCAATCCTAGAAGGGCGTAGTCCGACTCGTCCGCCGAGGCCCTCTCAAGAAGTTCAGCCACCTCATTAGTAGAGTCTTGGAGTCGTTGACCAAGTTCAGCTATGATGAGCTCTCTCGCCAGATCGTGCAGCACCCACGTCCCGTCCCCTCTGCTTCTGACAAAGCTCAGCTGAATCAACCTGTCCCAGTGGTCTGTTCTCATGTCTGGCGCAATGAAGGTCAGTACTCTTCGATTGAAGAACGGAACAAGACCTGCCTTCTCAACTAATCGCAGAAGATCTTGGGCTTGCGTAAACAGTCGTCTCCAGGTCTTTAGCCGCACCGCCTCCAGTGTGTCTGCCCGAAGGTCTTCCACCTCCTTGAGAGAGAAACTACCGGACTCTGCAACGTCGCACAGAGCACCTATCACAAAGGGGTTCCCACCACTCACACTGACTATCCTTTCCTGAAGCTCACGGTCCGTCACCTGACGTTGGTCAAGGATTTCTATACAGCTCTCTCTGTCAAGCTCGGTGAGCTCAGATTCCTCGATTTCCAGTTCCTCATCTGTTTGGCTAGGCATAGCTTGCCTGCTCGCAATAACCCCAACGCAGTTGGAGAGTGAGCTCAAGAAGACATACCAGAGCTCTGTTTCGGTGATCTCTCTACCGCCATAGTGCCAACGGCACCTTTCATTGTCAACATGCTCAGAATGGTCAAACAGGAGTACAATGGGCTTCTCAGAGGTCTTCCGATTATTCAAGTCCTCCAGCAGTGCATCAAGATACAAGAACTCCGCGTGCCTTGGCTCTTTCCAGAGTATCTCAAGTAGCCGCTGGACGTAGTCCTTCCCAAGACGGGTCTGTAGCCATTCTCCCAGGTTGCCAAACCTTCCCTTGAGTTTTGGAGATACTGTCGCTCCAATGGCACCAATCGCACTACCGATGCTTGCCAAAGAACCGATGAACGGTATGGCCATCACGACCTCCTTTGCTCGTTCCCGACCCTTTTCCTTGACCGGCTCTACTCCTTCCACAAACCGTTGTCGGATTTGCCAAAGCACATCAAACCGTTGCAGATTCACTCCAACAAGAACTGCTCCCTTTGCAATCACATTCAAGCGGGCATAGAAATCTGTGTACTGTTCACAGTCAAGACGAATGGTTTCGTCAATTGTGCTCTTCCAATAATCCAGGAGTGAGCTCTTTCCAATCCCCCCAATTCCGCGAAGATGAAGAACGACACTCCGCTCCTTGCATCTCTCCAATGCCTCAGCCATCCACTCCAGATACTCTTCTCTATCCACGAAAACGCGCTCGGACGGCTGGAAGCGCTCATACATCCTCTCGACCCCATATCACGCGATGATGTGTAATGGATGGGGTGTCAAATAAGCTCGTCGGTACTCATGTTGATGCGGCTTGTGCTCAGCTTCTTGGTGACTAGCCCGGATCTATCTGATGTACTAGCAAGTTTCCGGTGATGCGCCATGATGTGTGGCTGCTCTAGACTGCCCCTGGAATGTTAGCCTCTTCTTCCTCTTCCTCTGACCACTCTTCCGTTTCAGGTAAGCTCTCGACACCGAGCTCCTTCAGTCTAGTAGTGATATCCCGTAGAGAATCGTCCGTGTCCCCAGTATCTGACAGTAGGAGTGCGTAATTGCAGAGGACCGTTATGAGGCCCTGTTGGTATACTGTCGGTGCCTTTTCAACTAGTTCCTCTCCGATATCAATTGCCTCGCGAAAGACTCTCTGTGACTCCGATGTTTTGCCAGTTCGCTTGAGCAGGACGGCGAGATTATTGAGAGTTGACACAACACGTGGTTGGTACAGGTCTTGTGCCTTTCCGACAAGTCCTCTGCGGAGCTCCAGGGCCTCTTCGAACGCTTGCTCCGCCTCTGATGACTTGTCTGTTTCAGCTAGGAGGATACCGAGATTGTTGAGCGTGGTAGCAACGCGATAGAGAAAGAGATCGGGAGACTTCTGAGCAAGCTCTCTCCTAATCTCAAGTGCCTCCAAGAGAGCTGTTTCTGACTCTGATGTTCTCTCATTCTGCCTCAGAAGAACGGCGAGATTGTTGAGAATGGTAGCTAGTAGGTCTGTCAAGAAGACAGCCTCTGGAGCTCCGTAGGCAGTTTCCCTCGCGATGTGAAGTGCTTCTTGATAGGTTTCTTCGGCCTCTGAATCTCTGTCAGTCTGCCTCAAAAGGACAGCGAGATTGTTGAGATTCCAAGATAGGTGTTGGTTATGTTTGTCTGGGGACTTAACGGCAAGTTCTCTATGGATTTTGAGGGCTTCTCGACACTTCTCCTCGGCCTCTGAGATTCTGCCAATCTGCCTCAGCATAACGGCGGCGTCAAGTAGGGTCCAAGCAACATGAAACGAGAACGCGTCAGGTGCCCTTTCAGCAAGTTCTCTAGATATGGCGAGGGTTTCTGTATAACCCTCTTCAGACTCTGAGGGTCTGCCAGTTATCAAGAAGAGATGTGATAGAACGTTGAGAGCAAACAAGACGTTAATCATATAGGTTTCAGGTTCTATTTCAGCCAGTTCTCGAGACAGAGAAAGCGCCTCTCGGAATACCTCTTCCGTTTCATATGGTCTGCTAGTCAATCTCAGAAATTCGCCGAAGTTGTAAAGCTCTGTCGCGAGGTGGCGAACGTCAGCGGGAGTCCCATTCTTGGCAAGCTCTCTGTGGATCACAAGACCCTCCCGAAAGATCTCTTCCATTCCTGAAACTCTACCTGCAAAGAAAAGTGCTGTAGCGATGCCGCGCAGTGACGTTGCTATGCCTCTCATGGGATTGTATGAACCCGAAGGTTTGGACTTCACAAAGAGTTCATGCGCCTCTCGATAGACTTTCTCACCCTCTTCTAGTCTATTAGCAACAATCAGAAGCCAGCCGAGCCATGAAACGGCTCGTGCCATATCTTCAATACGGAAACCCATTGTGTTCTTATCGAGACCTCTGTAGACCTTGACACACTTGTGAAGTGTTTCTATTGCCTCCGAGATCCTTTCAGTCTTATAGAGCAGGATGCCAAAGTACCAAAGCGTGCGTGCCCTATACAACGCGAGTTCGTCTGAGATCTCCTTCCCGAACTCTCGGAATGCTTCAATGGCACTCAGAAGTGCATCTTCTCCGTCTGCCACTCTATTAAGCCAAGTCAGAACGCCCCCTCTTAACCCACGCACAATAGCTTGGCCCTCCCTTGTGTCAATTGAAACTGCATCTAGAAACGCGAGAGCATCGGAATAGGCGTAATCCCATATCATATCAAAGACAAGCGACCCAGCTCTGGCTTCGGCTTCCCTCTCAGATGCAAGTGCACGAACGGAAACGGCCAGTCCGAGAAGAGTGGAGTCAGACTCCTTAGTTGATGATTCTTCGAGAAGTCTGGCAACCTCATCTGTCGCGTGTTCAAGTCGTTGACCGAGTTCGGCCGCAATCAGTTCTCTCCCCAAGTCGTGCACTACCCAAGTCCCGTCCCCCCTGTCCCTGAC
>LRSK01000122.1 GCA_001563325.1 Candidatus Thorarchaeota archaeon SMTZ1-83 | reverse complement strand
ACCATCCAACCAATTGACTTCATGCACCAACACGTCTGCACCCTTGGCAAGGTAGGTCACTTCAGGGCATGGTGCGGAGTCGGAAGAGTAGACCATGGACCGACCTCGGCTCTCAACTCTGAAGGCTCTTGTTTCCATTGTGCTGTGAGTAGTAGACGCGGTAGAAACTTGAACTGGCCCAAGCTGCACAACGTGATTCTCTTCAAGCACGAATTCCTCGACAAGTATCTTATCACGAAGATATGGGAACCCAATGTCGCGGACCCCTCTTGACCACTCTCTCAGGGTGGGAGGGGCGTATAGCTCCAGTGTCTTGTCATAACCTGCCAACCACAAGCTCTGGCATAACGTCAGGAAGTCAGAGCAGTGATCAATATGGAAGTGGCTTATGAACACAGAGTCGAGTGTCCTAAGGTCGATGTCTGTCTGAATCAGTCTGTGAAGCACACCCGAACCGACATCGAGAAGGAACGTCTTATTCTCTGCTTCGACAAGTATTCCGGATTGGACCCTGTTTGGGTCAGGAGAAGAAGTCCCCGTCCCAAGAAGTGTTACCTTCATCGTCATCAAGGGCTTGTCGTCAGACCTGTGTTATCAGTCTTACCTCGAGCCCGGTTAGTTTGAAAAAGAAATAAGGAAGGAGATTGGGGACAAGCCCCAAGTCCTTTTTACCAACTACTCTTGGTAACCTTTCATGTAGCCCTCTCGCTGCTTCCACTTCTCTTCAAGTCTTTGCATGATAGTGTACATGCGATGAGTAAAGGGCCATGCTTCATCGAACTTGCCCTGATTCATCTCTGAGGTGAACTCTTCGACGACATCGTTGATGTCTCCGATGTCATTGATTATAGTGGCGTCAAACTCGTACACGAGGTCGAGCTCCTTCTCATTGATCTTCTCCTTTGAGCCCCATGCGGCATAGCCATAATCAGCGTAACGGATAGAAGACTCAACCTTGTCAGTTAGGGCCAACATTCTATCGAATGTTTCCCAGGTGTTCTCAAGGTTGTAATCCACAACCATTGTCTGAAGCTTCTCAAGATCCTGTTTGACAAGCCTGAGCTGATCCGCCATGAACTCACGAAGGACTTTGTCAGCTGCGCGGCGTTCTTCCTTCTCTTGGTATCCATGCCAACCCGGAATGTAGTGAGTAATCAGTCCGAAGAATCCTCCCTTGATATCCTTGGCGGCTTTCTTCCTAATCCGTTTTGCAATGGGATCGGTAATCTTGCCCATACAATCTTGTCTCCTAAGTGATTGTACCATCCCAGTGACCTAGGTCGCCGGGCTGTCTACGGAGTCCTACTCTTCTTCGTATTTAAACCATGTTACTAGACTCAATCCAGGAGAATAGAAGTCTGAGTCGATATCTTTAAGGAAGTCCTATCGCGATGGCGTTGAGTAGTCATCGAGGGGTGAATCTTGGTTCCTTCAGCTGAGATGGAGAATTCCCAAAGGCCTGAAAGAAACCTTACCAAGATAATCCTACTCCTGACACTTGTGGCATTGTTAGCTCCTGCTGGTGTGATGTTGTACTCTTTCGGTACCTTCTGGTTCCAAGTTCAGGTGTATGCCCTGAGTTGGATGATGGCCGCTGACCCGTACGGTCTTCATTGGATGATTGACCCATTCGCTTTATTCATGATGCTACCTATGACTTTCCTTAGAATCGTGTTCGTTGTCATGGTCATTAGGGCATATCAAGGAAAGACTACACGGAAACGAGCAACTATTGCGGGAGTTGCATCAGAACTGCAGATGCCACTGATTTACTACGGGGTCATATTGCTGATGTTCATGATTACGTCATACTATCCAGGGGGCAGCTTCATGACAGTCATCCCGATACCCCTTCTGCTTCTTCTTGGCCTAATCATCATGCGAGTCAGGCCCCCTCCCGGAGAGCCAACCAGGTGGCGGGATGACGACAGGCAAGGTTATTGGTGGGAAGAGGACCAGATACCCGAAGACTCTGAAAGAGAGTCCACTGATGAGACGTGGCTTCAAGACTAGCCCTTCTCTTCTGCTAGGTGATACTTATGAAAGAGGAGTACCGATTGGCCAAATTGACATGGCCTGAAGCTGAGAGTCGCATCGAAGAGTGCAATATCGTTCTGGTTCCAATTGGTTCGACGGAACAGCATGGCCCTGCACTACCTTTGGACAATGATCATTTCGTCGCTGAGAGAATAGCTTCAATGAGTGCAGATAAATTGTGGGAAGACCTCAAGGTGACCGTGGCCCCGACAATCGCCTACGGCTATTCACCTCACCACATGGAGTTCAAAGGTACAGTCACACTACAAGAATCGACTCTTGCCAACGTGATTGTGGACGTCTGTTCTTCCCTTGCGCAGCATGGCTTCAGAAAGATCGTGCTTGTCAATGGCCATGGGGGAAACGGTACTGCCATCTCCAACGCGCTGCACATCCTTCGCGACATGAGTTCTGCTAAGATCTACCACATCGATTGGTGGGCGATGGCCACAGACAAGATCGAAGAGGTGGCCACAAAGCCTGTGTTCCATGGCTGCGACATGGAGACCTCTGTGTCATGGTACCTGGGTCAGAGAGTACTTGAAGATAGGAGAGTCGATGAGCCTGGCAGGGACCTTGTGCCTGGGTTCATAGGCGCCAATCTAGTAGATGCCGGTATGAGAATCTCAACAGCTTGGTCAATGAAAGAGATCAGCAACTCAGGAATCGTTGGCTACTCAACGCAGGCAACCAAGGAGAAAGGAGAACAAGTCGTAGAGGTTGTTGTTGAAAGGATAGCATCGTTCATTCGAAAGCTTGCTGAAGGCGAATAGCCCGAGATCATGTCATCATATCGGCTGTGGGCAGCCACACAAGGAACTCTGCCCCGAGGCTGGGTTCGCCTGGAACGCGGTCTGCAACACTAATCCGTCCGCCATACTTCTCGCAGATTCTTTGCGCTTGGTGTACTCCAACACCGCCGAATCTTCTATCAGGGTCAAACAGCCCTTCCTTCTTTCCATCAGATATGCCCGGCCCGTTGTCGGATATTCTTATGGTTGCTCCTCCGTTAGATCTTCCTACGACTACCCATACCTTCCTTGGTTGTGTCTTGTTGTGAACTACGGCGTTCTCGAGCAAATTCATCAGCATATGCAGTAGGTGCCTGTCGGCGTAGACCTTCGTACCGGGGATATGATTCTCGACCTCTACCTCTATGTCAGCGTAACTTTCTCCCAGCTTTTTCATGGCCTCCTCAACCACCTGATCCAACGGCACGGCTGAGAGCTCGGTACTGAGGAAACTCTCAGTCACTTGAGCCTTTGAGATGAGCGACTCGCAAGTCCTGACAGCGTCCACAATACTGTCAAGCAACGCCTGTGTCTGGGAGCTAGGGTTCTCTTGTTGAATCGCTTCAGCCGCCAATAGGATTGCCTGAAGCTGATTTCGCGTATCATGAGTCAAGAGGTCTAGATAGAGAGTGGCAGTGTCTGCGGCCGCCTTGATTTCTCGCTCAGCCTCAGTGATGGCCACCACAAGGTCTGCTACATGAATTGCTGTGCCCACCTGAGTCGCTAGGCTTAGTAGAATCTCTCTCTCCTCTGTTGAGAAACCTTGACCTGAGATGCGAGGCCCTACAGTAAGAATCCCGACTAGGTCGCTCTCGCGGTCCTTCACAGACATGATCGGCACAAGGAGGTATCCAATGCCGCCTTCGAACACCTTGGCATCCTTACCCTCATTAAGACTGGCCAGAGTGTTGACGTCGATGGTATGGAACCGCATTCTGTATTTGAGGGATTTCTCCTCCAGAAGCACTAGCTGGTTCTCCTCCTTCAGAAGATGAACTCCTATGTATGAAACGACGAAGAGGTTTGCCACGCGCCGTACAAGTCTCTTGCCAAGCTCGGAGAGGTCAATGATAGTTCCAATCTCGCGATAGAACTCGTTCACGACTCGACGGTAGTCAACTCTCTCTCGTAGGAGAGTTCCTTCGGCGGCTGTCCTGATGAAATGATAGAGAATCGGCGCTGTCAGAACCATGAGCAAACCAGACACAACCACCGATGCTGGAACACTGATGGCTGTGACCATGGGAGCGGCGGCTTGGATTAGGATCGCTCCCCCGAAGATTCCGCTCATCAAGACTGCAACAAGAATGGCATAGACTGTTCCCGAGTAGATCACCCTCCCCAGATCCCATAGTCTGTAATGCATGACCGAGAAGGCGATGCTGATTGGGAGCACAAGTGCAGGCAGTGCCCCAAAGGCTGTATCAAACGCGAGTGTATGATATAGACTGGCTGCACCTGAACCGGTGATAGCATCTGTCATGATGCCTGCCGCAGTAGTCGCAGCAAATCCCATGACCACAGTTGTTACGCCCAGCATAATCCACCTGGTCTGCTGTCGTTCTACTGGTCCGTAATATTTGAAGTAACGATACATTTGGACTAGGACGCCCGACGAGATGGCTCCCAGCTGGGCGCCGGTCCATAGTTGCATAAGGATTGCAGGCTCTGTGCCCAACAGAAGCATGAGGATATGAGAGGCGTAATTGACTGAGAGGAGGGCCGCGGCAATCATCATGCTGGAACGTGGTCGAAACAGACCATCTGGGAACACAAAGAGGAATAACACCAAGAACAGGTGGCCCAAGCTGGACACTGCCGACGTCATAAGGCTAAGTGGCTGAAGAACCGGAGTCGAGAATATCTGTGTGAGGCCAAGACCAAGTGTCATAAGTGTCAGAGACACAAAAGCAATCCACTGGTTCCTATGGTGCCTCAGGAATAGTGCCATCGCAGTTACTAAGAAGAAACCTGTAACTATCGTATCTCTCACTACGATTATTGTAGCATACGACTCGGGGGTCAAGCCGATATCCGTCAAAGCTTCAGCCATTTCAGTCATGTGGCCTGTTGCCTGCAGCCAATCAAAATACTGTGGAACCATAAGCCCAAAAGACGCAATTGTGAGAAACGCAACGACCATCCAAGAGAGGAGTGTTCCGACATGCCGTATGCCAGCTAGGGTTACAGCTGGTAACTCTGCAGAGCTCACGTGGCTCGAATCAGCAGGCATCCCAGTCACTTCTTTAACGTAGAAGTGCTTGCAGTCCTATTTGGCAGACTAAGCTCAAATCAGACGCATAATAACATTCTTTGTTCGAAGAAGGCAGAGTGACTTCTCTGGTTTCCAATTGCGTGTGCAAGTTCGTCTAGTCAAAGTAGAACTGTGAGTCGAGAGTTTCTGTTCAGCTCCCTTCTTCAGAATCTGTTATATTGCCGCAGCGAAATATGGAGTTGTCAACAAGGAGGAGACTTCGTCTTGAGTTCTAGATTCTTACAGGGGAACAGGCTCTACGGGCTAATTGTGCTCTCTTTGGTTCTTATCGCGATTGCCGCCTACATCAGGACAGTTGATGACTCATTGGGAACATCGATTCTAGCAGTAGCTATCGCCGTGCTCGCCTTCGTATCATATCTGCCATATGGTTTCGAGGGTGAAGACGCAGAACCCCGGAAGCCCAAGAGGAAGAAACCTGCTGTCAAACAAAAGGTCGGGCCACGATTAAGATCCAAGGTCACGGATGAAGACAGAGAAGTGCACACTCCGGAGGTTGTCGAGCCGAAGGTGCAGCTAAGTGAGCTGCCAATCGAAACCATAGAAGGCATTGGAGAGGTATACGGTGGTGACCTCCGAGCTGCAGGAATCGATTCCGTACAGGATCTTATGGGGACTACCGCCAGTCGAGTCGCCGAGATTGCAGATGTGTC
>LRSK01000121.1 GCA_001563325.1 Candidatus Thorarchaeota archaeon SMTZ1-83 | reverse complement strand
GGACGAGTCTATGGATACTCTACCAATGCCCTAATCAACACAGGAGATGGCGCTGCTGTTGCATTGAGGGCTGGTGTCCCTCTGAAGGACATGGAATTCGTGCAATTTCATCCTACTACTCTGTACCCGTCTGGTATTCTGATTACTGAGGGCGCCAGAGGAGAAGGAGGCCACCTTCTCAACACTCGGGGTGAGAGATTCATGGCCGAGTATGCTCCGAAGCAGATGGAACTGGCACCAAGAGACATTGTTGCAAGAGCAATCCAAACAGAGATTGACCAAGGCAGAGGCTTCGAAGACTCATACGTTCACCTAGACTTAACACATCTGGGCCGAGAGAAGATAATGGAAAGACTGCCGGGCATTCGGGAGATATCTATGTTCTTTGCTGATCTTGACCCGATTGATACGCCAATCCCAGTTCGTTCTGGCCAACACTATTCAATGGGCGGCATCCACTGTGACAAGGATGGGAAGACGCCACTCTCAGGGCTCTATGCTCTCGGCGAGACAGCTTGCATGAGTGTTCATGGAGCCAACAGACTCGGGGGCAATTCACTTCTTGAAACACTCGTCTTCGGCAGGCTGGTGGGCCAGAAGGTCAGAGAGTATGTATCAAAGGACCCCGACGTGAATTCATGTGGAGTGGAGCAAGCCGCCTTTGAGATGCGAGAGAGACTACAGGAGATTCTACTTAGAGAGTCAGGAGAGTCACCAGCTGAGATTCGAGCACAACTGGGGGAAATCATGGATAACGAGGTGGGAGTCTTTAGAAACCAAGAAACACTCGAATCGGCTCTGAAGGCGATACGCTTCCTAAAGGAGAGGTTCGGCAATATCGCGCTGGCACGCAGCGATACCAAGTTCAACTTTTCTCTAGTCCGGGCTCTTGAACTGGAGAACACACTTGATCTTGCCGAGGTGATAACGATGACTGCCCTGATGAGAAGGGAAAGTCGTGGCGCACACTGGAGGACTGACTATCCAGAGAGAGATGATGAGAGCTTCTTGAAGCATTCCCTGGTTACTCTTATTGACGACTACCTGAAGACCGAATACGTCGATGTGAAGCTAGGCATGTTCGAGGTTAAGGAGAGGAAATACTGATGATGTTCAGAATAGCAAGAAGTAGAGAGGGCGAGAGGATCACACACTATGATCTCTATAAGGTTGATCTCAGTAGGGGGATGACAGTGCTTGACGCTCTCTTCCAAATCCAAGACAACATGGATGAATCATTGTCCTTCAGGTATTCATGTAGGGGTGCAGTCTGTGGTAGTTGTGCAATGCTGATTGACAAGGTGCCACGGCTTGCCTGCAGGACTCAGGTTGCCTCCATCAAGGACTCCAAGGTAGATATGCGTGAGCCATTCGCGGCCATCACTGACTTTCCCCATGGATGGGATTCAGAGAAGGAGATACTGATTGAACCGCTCCCCAATCTGCCCATACTCAAAGACTTGGTTGTTGACATGACTGCCTTCTATAATGCTCTCGAAACTATGAAGCTGTGGGCTGAGCCTCCTGGTGATGAAGAACCCAGATTGCAGAGCCCAGAGGAAAGAAAGAGAATCGATAGGTATGTGAACTGTATCATGTGTGCTAACTGCTATGGTTCATGTCCAATCAATGAACGCGAGAAGGAGTACGTAGGACCAGCGGCACTTGCAAAATCATATCGGTTCTACGAAGATTCGCGAGTAGACGAGAGAGATCACTTCCTAGACGCTGCTAAAGCTCCTAATGGTGCTCCATTGTGTGAACTTATCATGAACTGCGTCAGGGTCTGCCCCAAGGGAGTCGCTCCTGGGGGAGCAATACGGAAGATGAAGAACCTGTGAGTTCCTGAAACTCTCGACTATGCTCCACCGACCTGCCTAAGACGTGACTGAGCTTCGGAGTATTGCTCTTCTTCTCCATCGAAAAAGCCAATATCATGTTGCTTGGAGTATCTTAGCTTGTCGGAGATTGTGGCCCTTTCGTCATGCTCTTTGTTGCCGTATGTCAACCTCCCCGAGAGTCTGGAATATGCAAATAGGCCCAGTCCGATTGCGAAAACCAATGCAATAAGGAACACATCCAGCATCAGAACCACATTCATAATAAGCGTCTGAAGCGACATATGCCTTTCGATGCTCATCAGTGACTTCTCTTGGCTCTCTTCAGAAGCATTGCAATCTGGCCTGCGTGATGCACAGCGTGATAGCCCGCTATAACACGAAGTACATTATCGACAGGACCCTCTCTGAATCCGGTTTGAGGAGGAAGTACAACGATGCTCTCAAGCATACTGTCATCAAGCGTACCACATAATTCCTTGAATCCCTCATAGGCTGAGTGGATGTGTCCTCTCGCAACGTCTTCGAGCTTATCATCAATCTCAGTTTCATGCGAGGCGAAGTCGACGTTAAGCTGCTCTGCAATCATGGCACAGAACATCTCAAGTACTGATGCCACATGCTCAGCAATCTAGGAAACGGAATACCCATAGCGCAAACCTGGGTCCGTACCAGCCAACCGCTTCTTTGTTAGCTCGACAGCGACCTCTGAGCTATCACACAATATCCATCGGCGGCGAAGATTGTGGGCGGCAATCGCAGTACTCCCTGATCCTGCAAAGAAGTCAGCAACCAAGTCGGAGTGGTCGGTTGCACAGCCAATGATTCTCTCGACTAATGCCACGGGTTTCTGAGTCAGAAAGCCTGAATACTCACGTGATGCCCCTTGGATTGGGTTGATGTCTAGCCACAAGTCGGAAACCAGGACACCCGGAATGTCTGCAAGATACTGCTTCTTCGAGTACCTACCATTCTTACTGACATAGATTCTGCCCTCCTCCCACCATCTATCCAGGGTGCTCTTCTTGTACAGATATGGGGCCCTTCTCCCTCTCCATTCGAACTGCTTTCGATGCTCAGTCCTTTGTATTCCTTGAGCTTCTATCTCAATGAGTCTGAATCTTCCTCGTTCATCGCTGTATCTATAGGGTCTCCTAGACTTCTCGTCGTGTACACGGTAGACGGGCCGAGTAGAGAAGTGTGCTGTGTCTTTGGCATATAGTAGGATGATATCGTGCTGACTTCCGAAGCCTTTGCTTTGCGCCTTCGGACTATTGGTACGGCGCCACACAATCTCATTGACAAAGTTCGAATAGCCAAAGGCCTCGTCGAGGATGGTCTTGACGTAATGTGAAACATGCCAGTCTAGGTGTACCCAAATGCTGCCGTCACGTCGGAGGAGTGGCCTCATCACCCTAAGTCTCTCCCTCATGAATTGCAGATACTCATCTAGTCCTCCTATCCACTTGTCCGAGTAGGTTTTTCTCTCCTGCAATCGAGGAGCTTGGTCACCCCTCCCCTTCCCTCTCTCTTTGAGAGTGTAGTCAGTCCCGGATAGAAAAGGCGGATCAATGTAGATCAGGCGGATCTTCTCATCGAGTTGTCCATGCAACGATTCTATGACGTCTAGACAATCTCCCATGTACAACCAGTTCTCAGATCCATCCATGGCTCCTCTATGGTCATGCTTCCTTAAGAGACCTTTCAGAACGAAAGGACAAGTATGAGAAGATGCTCTACATCTCGGTATCAGTGATGGGCTCTTCGGCGGCAGCCTCCTCGGCCTCAGACTCCTCACGCGCGAGCCGAATCCTGACGAGCCTGACCAAGTAGCCTGCAACTCGATTCCTGACCTTCTTGGTCTCAATGTCAGTGAGCTGCTCAACCAACCTCTTGTTGGTTTCAAAATCATCTGTGAACGTATCTGGGTACAACTGCATTAGGCTTCTTGCTGCGTTCTTGATGAATCCCGGTCTGACGCTACCCAAATGTCGCTCACCGAATACAACTGATTGGCTCGGGATGCCCTTGAATACGAATATAAAGCATGTGGTGCCTCCACGTGTCGAGGCGCAGTCATCTATGCTCTATGAAAGTCTCTCTAATGCATATCAGGAGATTGAAAACACATCCGGGTCTTTAGAGAAGACTCGCATTCTCTCTGAGGTGTTCAAAGAGGCGGGAGCGTCTGAGGTTAGGAGAGTAGTAGTGAGCCTGAAATCGGGATCGCTGAGAAAATGGCTGTTCAGGTAGTAGCGACAGCAGCATCGACAAGTGAGAGCACCGTGAAGGATAGTCTGAGGGAAATTGGAGACATAGGTGCCGTAGCTGAGCTGCTTCTGGCGGAGAGTGCCCAAGCTACTCTCTTCGCAGAGGAGCTGACCATCACTCATGTGTATGAAACTCTAGACGCTGTAGCGAAGACTACCGGCAAGGGCAGTGCTAGGGACAAGATAGCCAGACTGGTGGGTCTGCTGTCTGACGCATCTCCAATGGAAGCCAAATACATCCTTAGGACTCTGACGGGACAGCTTAGGCTAGGTATTGGTGACATGGGTATCATTGACTCTCTAGCCTTGGCATTTGCTGGTGAAAGGGAGGCTCGTGAGAGAATCGAGCGTGCGTTCAACGTCTGCAGCGACTTGGCCCAAGTTGCTGAGGTGCTGGCCAAAGAAGGACTAGATTCGATGAAGAACATCCAGGCGGCTGTAGGAAGACCAATCCGAATGATGGCAGCCAAGAAGCTCTCTGATCCCGCAGAGATAATCGAGAAAGCGGGACCCGAAGTTCTTGTTGAATACAAGTATGATGGTGAGCGGGTGCAGGTTCATAAGGACGGAGAGGATGTGATACTCTTCTCACGTCGCCAAGAACAGATTACAGAACAGTATCCTGATGTGGTTGATCTTGTGAGGCACCAGATACAGGCAGACATATGCATCCTTGAAGGGGAATGCATCGCTATAGACCCGAAGACTGGTGGCACGCGTCCTTTCCAGGAACTAATGAAACGCCGCAGAAAGACAGACATTGACAGGATGAGCGAAGAGGTTCCAGTAGCTGTTCGATTTTTCGACATACTGTTCCATAAAGGAAAGGATGTGACTGCACTTCCCATGGCTGAGCGACGCAAGCTCCTCGAAAGCATCGTGCAGTCAAATGAGAGAGTTTCACTCACCATCGGTGAGGTGACTGACGAACCTGAACGTCTCATGGAGGTGTTCACGCAAGCCGTTGAATCCGGCCACGAGGGCGTGATTGCAAAGGCCATCCATGATGGCTCCGGTTATCAAGCTGGCTCTCGCAGCTGGCTCTGGATTAAACTGAAATCGTCCTATCAGGAAGGGATGGCAGACTCAGTTGATCTTGTGGTAGTAGGGGCCATTCATGGCAGAGGAAAGAGAGCAGGTCTCTACGGGGCAATACTGGCGTCTGCCTATGACGCGGATTCTGACACCTTCCCAACTGTCTGCAAGATTGGAACTGGATTCACTGATGAGATGCTTGTTGAACTGAAAGAACGGCTAGACCATCACAGTATTGGTGCTAGGAGTCCAAAGGTAATCTCTGATATTGAAGCTGACGTTTGGTTCTCTCCGGCTGAGGTGATTGAGGTTCTAGGTGACGAGATGACGGTCAGTCCGACCCATTCAGCAGGCCGGGGAAGACTTGAGGGGGGTGGTTTGGCGATTCGTTTCCCCAGATTCACTGGACGTTGGAGGGAGGACAAGGATCCTAAGCAGGCCACGACTGTGGCCGACCTTATTGAGTTATTCGAACGCCAGAGAGGCAGTGGACAGTAAGGCCGACTATTGTCCAAAGTCTAATCCGGCAGTTTTAGAAGCCACGCGTGAGTGAATATGTCAGAATGTGAGGTTTGCCATTGCACAGTATCAGAGTCAGCAGTCAGAAGATGAGCTTCAGTGCTGCACACTTTGTTGTGGGGGCTGACTACTTTGAAAGTCTTCATGGGCACAACTACACTGTGGAGGCAATTGTGAGCGGACCCCTTGATCCAAACGGAATGGTGATGGACTTCCGTGATATCAAGAAGCAAGCGGTGAATGTCTGCTCGTTTCTAGATCACAAGGTGCTGCTGCCTGAGAACTCAGAGTCAATCACGATAGAAGATAAAGACATCTCCTACGACGTGAGCATTGGCGGGAAGCGATACGTATTCCCGAAAGAAGACTGCATGGTCCTGCCATTCCCAGCAACAACAGCTGAGCTGATTGCTGAGTACATTGCCGGAGAACTCCAATTGGAACTCAACTACTCCGTGAAGGTATGTGTCAGTGAGAGCTTAGGTTCAACAGGATGCTATGATGCCAAGGGGCCCCAATAGTCGTTAGTTTCAAGGCTAATCCCCTGAACCAGGCAACCAGGCTGAGAACCTAGCATTCTGTGACGAATCGCCGAATCATCTTTGTTCTCAGCACAAAGCTAAAAGGAGAGTCACGTCGCACCGGGTAGCGCGGAAAGGGTCGACGAAGACATAGGAGTGTAATCGTTTGGTAGTAGACACACAGAACGAGAAACCACGTCATCGCATCCAGCTCGACAAGGTAGGCGTAAAAGACCTCAAGACGTTCCTGATAACAGAACGCAGTGGGCTGAGGCACCACCTCATTCCAAGAGTCGAGTTTACAATTGACCTGCCTGCTGACTTGAAAGGAGTCCACATGTCAAGGCTAGTCGAATCAATGACCGAGGTTATCAGCCAGGAGTTCAGTGTGTACAATTCCGTAGAAGAGCTACAGATTCGAATCCTCGATGCTCTATCTGAGAAGCATCCCTACAGCCGTGGCGAAATCAAGTTCGAATTCGAATTCGGCTATGCCACCAAGACTCCTGCTTCGAAACAGAGGACATGGGAGGTCTGCGATGTCACGGCCTCCACAGTAAAAGAGGAGGACAAGCCCCACACTCACGTGGTCAAGGTTGATGTCATAGGAAACACAGTCTGCCCACATTGCATGGCAAACAATCACGGCATGACACACATGCAGAGGGCTGTGGGTTCACTCAGGGTCATGGGGGTCACGGAGGACATCCCAACTTTCGGTGATATGATTGAGGTCATCGAGAGATCATTCTCGAGTAGAACGTATTCCCTGTTGAAGCTTGAGGACGAGATGCTAGTGACCAAACAGATGCATGACAACCCTCTCTTTGTAGAGGACGTCTGTCGGAATATCCTCCAGAACGCAAAGGAGAAATTCGAAACGCTAACGTTGGAGATGTTCGCTGAAGCTCGATCTCTAGAGAGCATTCACAAGCACGATGTCATAGCACAAGGAAGGATTGTGACAAACGGAGAATAGCTGTCGGCCATATCGGCGAAACACCCCAACGCACTTCGAAAAGATGTTACAAGATTAAGCCAAAAAAGGTACTTTAAGGGATTCCCCGAGCCCAACTACACACTGCAGTTGCCGTCTTGACATACACCGAGGGCTGTGAAACAGTATGAAGTGGCGCCGACTTTCAATCATTGCAATGGCTCTGCTTATGCTCTCATTCATCCTATGTGACACGCCGTTTCACAGTGAAGATTGGAACCCCCTCTCTGAAACTGACTCATTTAATCAACCAAAGAATGAAATTCAGTTTCAAGGGAATCCACTGAATAACAACTTCGTGACCTCTTCCGAACCAAGTGAGGGAGTACTTCATCCAGCAACAATTGAGAATGTCGGCTACACAACGTCAGGTCATCTCAGTGTTCGCACTGACACCTATCCCAACCCTACACTGGACCTGCCCATCGATCAAGACCATAATTGGGTTGCAAGTTCCGCAGAAGTTGACGTATGGAACTTGACACAGCTCTATGCGATCAATGGTACCTTTGACGAGGGAGTCCCAGGAATCAACATCAACCCCAATGGCACTCTCGGCGACTATCCTCACGGTTGGTCAGCGGCCAGTGTCAGTACAGACCCAGATCAACAGCAGATCGCAGCATACGACGACACGGGTCGCAGCTATGTAACTGTGCAAAACGAAGCGGAGGTCACGAACAACCCACAACACATCTACACCCACTTCGCCGGAACCCAAGTGCTGTGGAATCAGAGCATGGCTATCGTTCCTTATACTGACCAGTTCGTTCTCAGCTTTGATTATCTGTACCTTCAGGGCCCCCTGGGAACAGGCTATTCCGGGAACTGTTCTATTCACGTCTTCATCAACGGGACATCATTATGGCAAGTCAATCTACCGACATTGAATCAGCGGGGAGTCTGGTACAGTACTGGACAAGTGCCAATCAACATTGCTCTACTTCGGAATTCGACTACTTTCATGATTGGGCTGGTTATTGATGAAACGATGGTCGTGGATGGTGATGATGACTATGATGGCGATTCTTTCCCAGACGGGGCCATCAACACACAATTCATTTCGGTATATCTTGACGACGTTTCACTTGTGGGGGCTAACAATCCTACACCGGAGCAAGTTGATCTTGAGTTTACCGCTGGCTCAGGCACGACTCCAATTGCTGGCAGTTCTGGATCTGGAGCTGCTACAATCGTCAATGGCAGCTACTGGGTCTCGAATCCAGTTTCGACTCAAATCACTTCAAACTCAACTGTGTCCTTTGACTATGAAACACGACTGAAGTCTCATCGTTTTACCAATTCTACCTGGACCACGGACATAGCAAATGAAGGTGTACATTATACTGTCACGCCCGATGCCAGCCCTCAGGTTTCATTCTTTACCTACGTTGGCTTTAGTAGCGACTATGAGAACCTCACCATTCGCGTGCTTCACCCGGGTGATTGGCAGAACGCAACAATATTCGATCCGTTCCTTTCGGATGTCACAGGCTTGTGTTCCATTCAGGAGGGTTCATTGGAAATACCAACGTTTCTTATGGATCGTCTCGGGATGTGGAGATTCACACTTGACGCTCCCAACTATGCAAGTTCCATAACCATTGAGAAACTCGATGTTCTTGGTTTGAGTTGGGGTCCAGCCAGCGTGTACAGAAGCTGGAATAGAACTCGCGCCGCGATTACGATAAGTACTGCTACCGATGCGCCTGATCCCCTTAACCTGGTCAACGTCACTTGGACCACACCAAATGGAACCGAATGGATCAGTGAAACTCTGAATGGAGGGGTAGGCGGAAACATCAATGGGTCAGGTTTCACGCTTGGTCCTCTTAACGCTTCTGCGGGGCTTTGGAGTGTTCATGTTCACTGGACAAATGGGACAGAGATTGCCTGTGGGACTACGACATTTGAGGTGCACCATGCAGCCACTCTGGAACCAATCGAAGCCCTCATTGAAGCAGAGTCTGGAGACGTGGTTTGGAGCCTCGTGACGTACCGTGATGCTGAGAATGGCGACTATTTGATGGACCCGACATCGTCGGTCAGCGCCAACTGGTCTATGTCGACTGTGAACTACGTTCCTAATCCGGCACAGAAATGGTGGGAGGCAAGTCTCGATACAAGTGTACTCGCCTCCGTTGACTCAATCGTAGTTGTCAACGCTAGCCTCCCTTACTATGATGATGCCTCATGCACATATGTTGTAAGACTGATGTTCACACAGAATGAACTGGTACTTTCACAAACAGCCGGGCAGGTCGGCCTAGGTGAGCCCTTCACTGCAGAGTTCAATTTCGCGGATAGATACGGGACCCCAATCGAGAACGCCACTGTGAGCGCTGACTACACTGGCCCTGCTGGTGGACTCAAATTTGGGAATGCCACTGATCTTGGGTCTGGCGACTACTCCCTGACTATTACTCCCTCTACCTCTGGCACCTATTCAATCGTAATTACTGCATCCACAGACTACCATGTCGCTGAGAAGGCTACCTTGTTCCTTTTTGTTGGGAGTCTAGCATCCAACCTTGAGAGTTTCAACGGCACTGGAGCCATCATCGAATTCGGAGCCTCGTTTCGTCTGGTGGTACGCTACACCAATTGGTCAGGTGATGTTCTCACGGGAGCAGACGTGAGTA
>LRSK01000120.1 GCA_001563325.1 Candidatus Thorarchaeota archaeon SMTZ1-83 | reverse complement strand
GCTTGTTGGAGCAACTCTTAAATCAAGGAACCGAGGTTCCTCGTTAACCACGCCTCTTCTGATGAGGTCACTACCAGATGACCAAACTTAGCCTAATAACCGAGCACTCCTTCAAAGAAGGAGTCACTTCACTCGAGCTTGTAGACCTGACCAATAATGGAAAGGCAAACATCGTGTTGTCCACCATGAATGGAGACATCAGGGTCTTTGAGTGGACCAAAGGAAAGAAACCAAGGCTAAAGGAAATAGCAAAGACCAGTGATTTACCCCCCGTAGCTGCAATGGATGTTGGAGACGTTTTGGGGAATGGAATTCCTGACTTTGTAGTTGCAGGACTTGATAATCAACTCCGACTGCTCGTGTTCATGGATAATGAATTGACGGTGAAGAGCATAATTCCCATAGGAGCTATTCCAACATCCTTGGTAGTAGCGAATGTTTTGGATGATAAGAGTGCTGAGGTGATTGTGTCTACGACAGACCAAGCCCTCAGATGCTATGGGTGGTTTGATGTAGTTCTAGACAAATTGGCGCATAAGGTAGTGGATCACCCAGTCCTGTCTATGCGGCGCCTGTCAATAGAGAATGTTCCTTACAGCAGGTTTGTTTTTGGAGATGAAACTGGATACCTCTTTGTGTATCAGTATGCTGATGATCGGCTTTACGAAGTATGGAAGACTAAAGTAGGAAAGGAGGTGTTTCATATTGCCACAGGGAACATTGCAGGTGGCAGATACGATGAAATCGTTTGTGTTTCAGATCAGCGCACAATAACGCTCTTCAGAGTGGAACAGCAGGCTCTTGACAGAGTATTGACAATTAAGGCTCCTGCGCCAGTGACAGCAGTCCGAATGGGTAGGATTCTTCAGGACACACCGGCAGGGCAGATTCTCTTGAGTCTTCTAGATTCCACGATATTACTGCTGGGATTCAACGGCATAGAGCTAATCGAGCTTGCATCTCTCAAGACCGCCTCAAAGTCTGCTGAGTCACTGGTAGCATTTGGCGATATCACCGGCGATGCAAGAAATGAAATCGTTCAGGCGATTGGAAACAAGATATTTCTTCTCAGAATTGATGACGAGGATTGACAACTATAACTCAGGCATGAATACCTCGTTTGGTTGAAGTACTTCAATTCTCTTTACTGATGTCTTGGACTTGATTCGAGGAACGACCTCACTATCGAGCCAGTCCTTTACACTTGCCCGTGCCATCTCGATATTATCAGCCTCTGCGTTCATATCAAACCGGATGAATAAGTTATAGGGCTCTCTCTCTGACACTTCTCTTTTTACCATCGCCCAAAAGGCTTTGGAGCCGGCTGGAATGTCAATTCGGCCAAGGATTTCTGACCAAGACTTGCCCTCCAATCTCTTTGACACTAT
Source organism: Candidatus Thorarchaeota archaeon SMTZ1-83 (assembly GCA_001563325.1). The sequence continues at coordinate 4,392 of LRSK01000120.1, read as the reverse complement.
TGCCAGATCCTTGAGTTCGGGCAACTCCTTGAGGGCATCAAGCACGAGCTGACCAGAGGTTTTGGGATCTTTGATCTCTTCGAACTCTGCTATTAGATAATGATCTGCTCTGAACTTGGGCATTGGCAAAGACTCCATCCAAATGATGGAGCCGCCTGTCAGCCCTCTGCTCTTAAGTATGGTGGTCTTGAGGTCCAAGGCTGGCGCTGAGAAGTTCCCGTTTGTAGTGATAGAATCGATAAGCAGCAGTGGATATACCCAGAATTGTGACTACAACAAGCCCCCAAATCACAAGGCTCAGCAATGAAAAGACTACTAGTGTTAGCAGACGTTCAGATCTGGCACCTGGTCCTATATCAAGGTCTGTCACACCAAGACTCGCTGCACGTGACCTGCTGTAACTAGTCAAGAGCCATCCGGAAATGCAGAGAAGCACCCAGAGTGAAATAGATATTCCAAGGACAGATGACGCTTCATACTCTACTGCGATGGCAATGAGAAGAATCACCTCAGACACCCTGTCCATGAATGAGTCAGTGAGTGCGCCTGCCTTTGATGTCCTGTCACTCTCTCTTGCCACAACTCCATCTACTCCGTCAAGAAAGCCTACAAGAAACACGAGAAGCCCGTAGAGTGGTTGTGAATTGATAATTGAAAGTACAAGAAAGGCAAGCAGCGCTGTTAGAACGGTGACATAGGTGATTGAATCAGGTCGCACATTACGTTTGATGAGTGGCCTTGCAGCCCCAGTGACCATTCTCCTGAAAATGACCCTGACTCTAAACTTACTTGGTGAGATGTCATTCACTCTCCTTGATAATGTGATTGCCATAAACAATTGCATCCTTGATACAAACTCCCTCGTCGACACAAGCTGAATCAAATAGGATGCTTCTTTCAATGATGGTTTCACGTGATAGCTTAGTATTTTGCCCCATACTCACGCCTGGCCCCACCCTGCAATTCTGCTCGATTCTGCAGGCCGGACCTATGAATGTGGGACCAATTATACTCACCCCAGATGCGATAAGCGTTCCTGATGGAATCTGAATCTCTCTACTAACAGCGATAGTGGCGCCAGCGGGAATTACAATGCAACCCTCATTGGGACTAACTTGTTCACTCAATAATATGTCATTTGCGGCGAGAAGATCCGGTATCGAGTCTATATCAAACCACCTTTCAGTTACTTTGACTGCGTAAACACTCATACCCTTGGATATCATCTGATTCACGGCTGCGACCACGGTCTTTTCACTTGATGCGTAAGCAGCACGGAAATGACCGATTGTTCCCGGACTAGCGGCTATGAGCATTGCACTGTTGTACACAGAATCATAATCGGTCAGAGGGCTACCTAGACCAGAAATGCGACCATCACTTTGAATGTAGACGGGAAACTCATGTTTCGATTCAGCAGCGATACTGACAGTCACAACTCGGGATTCACCCCCGCTTCTATGTGACTTTATGAGCTGCTTGACTGCAGATGAGGATACAATATAGTCTGCTGGACATATCAGAAACGAGTCATAAGCCCAATCCTCGAGGACACTGAACAATGTGTGAAGAGGTCCTTTCTCGAGGGAGGATACCTGAACTATTTCTATGGAATACGAATCAGCTAATTCAAGCAAGTGCTCCTTGAAAAGCTCGCTCTTCCATCCAACACCAATGTGAAAGGATTGCACTCCAGATTGAGATAGGGTTTCTAGTAGCCTGTGAATAATGGTCTTGCCTGCAATAGGAATGAGCCCTTTTGGCATCGAGTCGCTGAGGGCACCCATTCGTGATCCACGGCCAGCAGCCAGAATTACAGCGTGTATGCCTATTCCTCCTCGCAACGACTCAAACAACATGGTTCATATCAGTGTTTGTAAGGATGAGGGGTGGTAACTTGTCTTGACGTCGAGAATCCTAACAGTCAAGGATGAAGATAACTGCGAGGATGTGATTCAGGAAGCAGTTAGAACAATTCGAGAAGGCGGACTCGTGGTCTATCCCACAGATACTAGTTACGGTATTGCTTGCGATCCGATGCAGGAGCAAGCATTAGACCGTTTGATTTCCGTGAAGAACAGGGATAAGGGGATTGGAGTGCCCCTACTATTCACAGACATTCATCAGTGTGAGGCGTATCATGACTTTGGGAGTCTGGAGAGGGTTCTAGCTCGCCTCTTCTGGCCTGGTGCATTGACGTTGATAGTCACAACCAAGGATACAATTCCCGCATACATCACTGGGGGCAGGGGATCTGCAGCTATAAGAGTCCCCAATCATTTCTTACCCCGAAGGATTGCTAAGGAATTAGGAATACCAATTGTAGGTACCAGCGCAAACCTAAGCGGCGGAGAAACCCCTTTTGAAGTGTCTGTGGCATTTGAGCAGTTGGGAGATGGAGTGGATCTCTATATTGATGGAGGAGCATCTTCTGCAAGTGCCAACTCTACAATTGTTGGTGTAGAAGGAGCAGGAACTGATGCGCCATTGAACATCAAGGTCTACAGAGAGGGCAGTTTGAGCGTAGATAGGATTACAGAGAGTCTTAGAATTGATTCAGATGCGTTGCGCTTTTGGACAAATCGGATTATCTATCCTGATATGTGAGGCGATTGGTCTGCATAACTACAATCTTCTTGTGGGTTGCCCCAGGGAGAGAGAAAGAGCTGCAAAATCGGAAGTACAGTACTTCATTGGTGACCTTTTGGAAGACACGGAATTCCAGGTATTTCGAACTCCGGTTTCAGGCCTGCTCGCTGCTCTGACAACTCTCGACCCATTTGATGTGATTCACAGATTGAGAGAATTTGCCTTGGAGAACGCATATCAATTCAGATTTGCAATACGGTTCACACCAATTGAAAGGTGTGTCCCTGCATCTTTGGAGGAAATAGTGAGGGCTACAGAAGAATTGAGCACTAAGATAGGTGAAAATGACTCATTCAGAGTTACAGTAAGACGCCGTCATACAGACTTGGAGAATATGGAAGTAGTAGAAGCTGCGGCTTCTGTGATACCTAGGCGCGTTGACTTGGACCAACCAGACAAGACCGTATGGATAGAGATTGTGGGGCAGTGGGCAGGAGTTTCTGTTCTCGATCAAAATGAAGACATTCTCTCAATTATGACCATGCGTGATGATATGTATTAGCCCCATGCTACGAATCTAATGCAACCATTGATACTCTGCTTGTTACACAACCTGATAGAGCTTGATATCTTGCTTCAAGGGTGTCAGATGATGTGACCGCACTTATCTCGGTTTCATTAATCCCGAAGTGTGTCATTATGGATTGAATCCTTTCCTGAGTGGGGGCAAAAGGCTGACGAACCTCCGACCCAATCCTATCGATTATGTGATTAACATGACTCCTCAGATTAGATTCATCTGTGGCCAGAACGACTGCAGCTACTGATTCGCTCTCATCTGTGATGCCCATCTTCTCTAGTGCAACTCCGATTTGATACTGACCTGATGCATAGAGGAGTATCTCAACATCAAGACCCCTTGATATCGCGTAATTGCCCATCCAGGCGTTCAATGCATTCTGTGCGGCAGAGAGCAAGTGCTCTTCACCCGCGATAAGTGCTGATTCAAGGAGCTGTACAACCTCGATCCCTTCAGCCTTCTCAGACGCCAGAGATATCATAGCATCCTTGTTCAAGTTCTTAGTGTTCTTGAGTTCCCCGACAGCTATATGAAAGACACCTTTTTCGGATGTCAGGGTTTCCAAGCGCACTCAAATCACCATTTTAGAGCCTTTTGATGAAGTAATCTGCAACAGTTGGTTCAAAACCAACCTCAAACACAAGCCTGTTACGAATTTGTTTGAGGTTCATTGAGGGATTCTCCTTTTTGAATATCTTCACAAGGGCGATGATTGACTCTCGCATCTCCCAAGGGTATACTGTCCAGCTCTCTGTTCGCACCATATAGAAATCTGGTTCAACTCGTGACCAAGGTTTCCAGTGCAGCACTGCTGTTTTCACTTCGCCTGCGCCCAGATTCGCAACATGCTCTATTGCGTGGTATAGACTATCTCCTGTATCAGCAACCTCATCTACAAGTAGGATACTTTTGCCCTCCATGGATCCAGTGATTGGCTGTGTTATCTTAGGCTCACGACCCTTTTTGCCCACATCGCTATAGTACTCTATTCGAATATTCTGAAGCGTATCAGCATATAGCACATCGGAAAGTATTCTAGCCGGTATCCAACCCCCTCTCGCGATTCCAACCACAATATCCGGCTTGAATCCGCTCTCAACAACGCGTTCTGATAGTTGAAGCGTGAGGTTGTACACATCATCCCAAGTCAGAATTAGATAGTCCATTCTACTCCATGACCCCACATGGGCTTTGCAATTCAGTGTGCTTCCTCCATATTAACA
>LRSK01000119.1 GCA_001563325.1 Candidatus Thorarchaeota archaeon SMTZ1-83 | reverse complement strand
AACCTGTTTCAAACCATGGCTGGAATGCTCTCTACAGTTCTCGCGAGATACCTGGCTCAGGATGCTCTGCGTACTAGCGAGGAAAGGTTTCGATTACTTGCGGAAAATGCAAAGGATGTTATTTGGACAATAGATCTTGATTTCAAATTCACATACATCAGTCCTGCTTGTGAGGAGGTGCTGGGGTACTCTCCCGAGGAGCTTATGGGCGAAGATGTGGGCTCTCTTATGCCTCAGGAAACAGTCGAAATAGCTGAAGCTGTTCTAGCGGAGGCACTTGCACTGGAAGATGAAGTTGGGAAGGACGGCTATGAAGCACCTCCGTTAGAGCTGGAACTCCTCAGAAGAGATGGAACAAGAATCTGGGCAGAAATTTCACGAGCCTTTCTCCGTGACAACAAGGACAAACCAACAGCTGCTTTCTACAATGATCTGATGGCACATGACATATCCAATCTTCAGCAAGGAATAATGTCAAGCATGGAACTTATGCTGGAGAGCGGCAAGCTCCATGAACAATTAGAAACCCTGGCTAAGTCAGCTCTAGCACAGACACAAAGGGGAGCAAAATTGGTCACGAATGTGAAGAAATTAGCTGCTCTGGGAGAAAAATCCGAGCTTGCCCCCATCGACCCACATGTGGCACTTACAGAAGCGATTGAAATGGTCCATGACTCATACCCGAGCTTGAATATCAAAATCAATACCAACTTCAGTATGGACCAATACTCTGTGCTTGCAGACGAGTTTTTGGTAGATGTCTTCTATAACCTGCTCCACAACTCAGTAAGAATGGACACGAATGATGTAGTAGTGATCGATGTAGTTACTGAGGATTCAGAAGGAGATAGATTCCTAACTATTAAGGTGCAGGACAGAGGACCGGGTATCAGCGACACCCTAAAGAAGGCGATTCTCGCTCGGTTTGGGGACAGAGAGAAGCGAGGGACCGGACTGGGACTCACTCTTGTCCGTCGCATTATGCACAGGTATGGCGGCCGCATATGGGTAGAGGATCGTGTGCAAGGTGATTATCGACAAGGCACCAGCATGGTAATGATGCTACCAAAGACTTCTGCCTAGCATAGTTTTGGAAAGAAAAGCATGGGATGCGGCGCTGAGGCACCACAGACCGAAGTATTCAAATGGCATCCATTATTCTTGAGAGTTGCCACTCTCAATTAGGATTCCTGCTTCTCCACAGCTTGTCCCCTCTCCTGCGTAGGAGAATTGCTATGATAACAATCGACTACGGTTTCTTTTGTCTGAACACATTTATTGGGTATTCGTGACCTTTTCATATTGTTATGTTCGACTTTCAAGTGAAACCAATCCTTCTCTATGGGGTTTACGAGAAGAAGGAGCAAACTAGTTGGAGACCTTGGGGCGGGATTCAATCTGAGGCTGATGCAGACAGCGAGATTAAGAAGATTAAGGATGAATTACTAGAATTACAAAATGAGGCTGACTTCCCATTACGAATTCAACCTTTAAGCAAGACCAAAACTGTTGAAGACATAGAGAATCTAGACATCAATGCAGATGCGATTCTAGTATACGCAGCTGGTGTGCAGGAAATTGACTCGATTGAGCCCCTAGAACAATTGTTGACATATGATATGCCAATAATATTCTTCCTCAGGAAAGACTATCTCTGGTACGAAATAATACATCCGCGATTCCTAAGAAAAAGTGTATCTGATGAGAACCTGCAACCTGTCATTGTTGAGGATATTATAGTTGATGATTACAAAGAACTTCTCCAGAAATTAAGGTCTCTAGTAGGGCTGAAATCTGCAATTAGTGCAAAAGTCATCTCAATAGGAGCCCCTGGTGGTTGGGGTATTGGGCAGGAGGCTGTGCAAAAGGCAAAAGACACATGGGATTTTCAAATAGAAACCATCTCCTATCAGGAGTTAGCGAATAGAATCGAGGTATTGAAGGCAAATCCAAATGCAATTGAAGCGGCTCAAAAAGATGCAGAGAACTATTTGTCAAATAATGAAGTCGAGCTTAAAACAGACAAGAGTTTCGTAATCAATGCCTTTCTGCTCGAAAGAGTTTTCAAAGACTTGTTAAAAGAAGAAGACGCATGCATCCTTACAATTGCAGGATGTATGTCAATTATCATGCCGATATCTGAAACGACTGCTTGCCTACCCATCTGTTTACTCAATGATTCTGGATACCTAGCATTCTGTGAATCCGACTTTGTCGCTATTCCAGCAGGAATTCTTTTACACTATATTTCAAGCAAACCTGTTTTCTTTGTAGACCCTACCTTACCCCATAAAGGTCAAGTCACTGTTGCACATTGCACAGCACCGCGTAGAATGGATGGCTTAAACCTTGAAAGAGTGGAAATTCTCACTCACTTTGAATCTGATTATGGGGCAGCACCACAAGTGAAGATGAAGAAAGGTCAAGTAGTTACTGTTATCGATCCTTCGTTTAAGGGAAACGAGTGGATTGGATTTAGAGGAAGAATAACAGACAATCCGACTCTTCAAATATGCCGCACTCAACTAGACATAGAGATTGAGGGTGATTGGGAGAAACTGTTGCATGAGATGAAAGGATTTCATTGGCTAGTTGTATATGGTGACTATTTGATTGAAATTGAGTATGCTTTGAAAAAAGTGGGTGTCAAATGGACGAATCTTTCTAAAAGCAATTAGCCCATAAACATCTATGTCCAATGTAGATAGGCCTGAATTTCACCAATTTTGAGTCCCAGGATTCAACTTATCACAGAGGGATGTTGCCATGCTTCTTTGGAGGTCGGCTCTGCCTCTTACTCGCCAGCACATCTAAACCCTTGCAGATTAGTGACCGTGTTTCGTGTGGAAAAATCACTTTGTCTATATAGCCTAAGCCCGCAGCAATATAGGGATTAGCGAATCGCTCCCTGTACTCTTTCACTAGGGCGGCACGCTTCTTCTCCTTGTTCTTTGCTGCAGCGATTTCCTTTCGGAAGATGATGTTAATTGCACCATCGGGTCCCATAACTGCGATTTCTGCAGTAGGCCAAGCATAGACCAAGTCAGCTCCAATATGCCGAGAGGACATAACGTCAAAGGCACCACCATAGCCTTTTCGAGTGATTATGGTAATCTTGGGAACTGTAGCCTCAGCAAACGCATAGAGGATCTTGGCTCCATGACGTATGATGCCGCCCCATTCCTGTGCAGTTCCGGGCAGATATCCGGGGACATCCATGAACGTGATAACAGGGATATTGAATGCATCACAGAACCGAACGAATCTAGAGCACTTATCAGAAGCGTTGATGTCCAGTGTGCCTGCCAAGTGGGCAGGCTGGTTGCCGACAATGCCAATTGAACGGCCATCCACACGAGCAAAGCCCACAATCATATTCTTTGCCCAGTGTTCATGGACTTCAAAGAACTCTCCATTGTCGACAATTTTCGCCACGACGTCTCGCATGTCATATGGCTTGTTGGGATCATCAGGCACAATGTCATCTACTGACTCATCCATGTCGTCAGGAGAGCAGTCACTCATCACTCTCGGAGGATCCTCCAAGTTGTTGCTGGGGATGTAGCTTAGAAGTTTACGTATCTGCTCGAAACAGTGGTCCTCATCCTCACTGGCAAACTGAGCAACCCCACTCACACTGTTGTGAGTCATTGCACCTCCGAGCTCCTCGAAGGTGACCTCTTCGCCCGTGACTGTCTTTATGACTTCGGGTCCAGTGATAAACATGTGAGAGGTGCCCTTGACCATCAATGTGAAATCAGTGACTGCAGGACTATAGACTGCACCGCCTGCGCATGGACCCATTATGGCTGAAATTTGTGGAATCACACCGCTCGCCCATGTATTCAATCTGAAGATATTGCAGTAGGAAACGAGTGACTTCACACCTTCTTGTATGCGCGCTCCTCCACTATCGTTCAACCCAATGCAAGGAGCTCCGGCATCCATTGCCATTTGCATGACTTTGACTATCTTGTCGCCATACATCTCAGCCAATGAACCACCGAACACTGTGAAGTCCTGGCTAAAGATGAACACCTTGCGACCATCGATTGTACCGCATCCGGTGATGACACCATCGCCCAAGACCTGTTTTTCATCCATGCCAAAGGCGGTCTCTCGATGAACCACAAACTCATCAATCTCTACAAACGAGCCCTGATCGAGCAGCTTTTCAATGCGTTCCCTCGCCGAGTATTTACCCTTCTCGTGTTGTTGCTTGATACGCTCCTCTCCACCGCCGAGTTTGGCTTCCTCACGCATATTAGTTAGCCGCTCGAACTTGTCTTTCTTGCTCATCGCAGGACACCTCTGCACTCTAGTCTGCTGAATCCTGCGTACCTAGTTTTGAATGTTCTGCTAGGCTAGGAAGAAGGATACTATCCATTCTTCGAAATACGAGATGACAAACACAGGCTTGGGCCCCTTGATTATCCTAGACTTCAACCTACTCTCAATGCAATATACAGGAATAATGCGTTGATACTAAGAATAAGCACAATGCCCAATGCTATTCTAAGCTTTGATCTGTGTGTCGTAGAAAGAGGAGTCATTAGTCCTATTGATAGCACCAATCCCACAATCAATGAGATAAGGAATGCAAACACGATGGGAGTCGTTTTTGCCACTTCTGCTCCCACTATGAAGTACTCGTTGCAAACGAACCAGCCTGAAAGGAAGGAAAACAAAAGGCATACAGCAAGACCTAGTTTCGAAGTTGGATGAGCAAGACCTTCATTTTGCATCACCCTTTAATCACTCCTTCCTGAGGGCGGCAACTAGTTACTAATTCCGCTGTAATAGAATATATAGATATTCAGCAAAGCCTCTATAGCAGCCAAACCTATCACAAGGTTATCTATGAGGAATGCCGTCATTCTTCCAGGTGGCAAGCACCAAGAATGGGGCCAGCAATCTCAGCCAGCCCCAATAGGCGTGAAGGCACCTGCTTCAGAAAAGACCCTAGTTGGGTCACAACCGGGTCGAGTTGAATGAATTGTTAATCGTCATGGAAACATCCATGCCTCCCGTATCAGGCGGTGGCTGTGCGGCCACAGTCAATTGAAGCAGATCCCTAAAGAACAGATGGTACTTGCTAGACTCTGACCAGCCACTAAGCAGTTCATTGGGGGTGTGGCCTCCGATAGAAGGGAGACTCATGCTATGCAGCTCGTCATCTGTCCGTAATAGCAATAGAGGACTCATCTGCTCTATTATTCAGTGCTTCCTGAGGTATAAGAACACCACAGAATCGCGAAGAAGAAAGAAACTACATGATGGTCTTCAAGACGGAGGGTATTATTGAAATGCGATTCAGCGTATCATGCATTGGTGGCTTATCATCGCAGTTGCAAAAGTGAGATTCTTCGCAGCTATTGCCATTGCAATTCTCATTTCGTCCTTAATGGTAGCTGCGGACTCCGATGCTCATCTTGAATGGGATAATGAATTTCGATTGGTCAAAGTTACAACTGGAAAATTGGAACTAAGATATGATGACAATTGGAACTCTCCACGTTTTGGGATCTGGAACGTAACAGCACCGACGACGGTCTATCACGTCTCATTCTGGAATGTATTTGAGGCATATGACAACAATAGCAATGGAGTATTCGAACTTGAGCATGATAGCCTTGTGGGCTCATGGTTTCATGTTCCAAGGGGCTTTGAGTTTCTTGGATTTGAAACTGAAGAAACAGCTGAAGGTATGGAGGATATTGTGACTGCTTTGCACTTCACTCTAGTCACAACACGAGCACATTTGCATGAGAATCTAGCAACCATGTCTGACCAGATGCCTTCGATAAGCTGTCATGGGGAACAGATGAACATCACGATAGAACTCCATGTTCACTGTCTTTTGATTGAACCAGATAGATTCAAGGTTGATATCCAAGTGACTGGGTGGAAGTGGACATATATCAACTCGCTTCTTGTCTTCCAATTTACCATACGTGAAGCAGAATCTCCATTGGCTGCAGGAAGTGATATTGCTATTATTAGGCATGAGGGCAATAGATTTTCGTTTGGAGCGGGGTGGATGGAATATGAGCAAACCGCAGATCGAAGCAATTCAGGCCTTGATGCCCAAGTGCATGCAACGTATGGGATTGGGATAGATATTGATGATGCGCAATCAATCTATTTTGCATTTCAGAGATTTGGCAATGAAACCTTGTCCCATGGCTCAGTCCTTGGA
>LRSK01000118.1 GCA_001563325.1 Candidatus Thorarchaeota archaeon SMTZ1-83 | reverse complement strand
GTCAGTGCTGCGGAATGGGTGGCCTATGATGGTGCGCCATGCCTTACTTGTCACACAGGTGACCCAATGGGTGATCATCCATACCAGGGTGGCTGGTGGTCGACTTCTGCACATGCGGATTCTCTAGAGGACTTAAGGGCTAGTGGCCATGCGAGCGAAAGCTGCATGCACTGCATGACAGCTGAGGGTTCAATCTTCCTAACAAACCCAGATGAGCTCGCTACCACTTCTCCCGATGTAGACGAAACATTCGCTGATGTCGATGGCAACTACAACGCCATAACCTGTCCTGCATGTCACGCAGTCCACTCAGACTGGACTGAACTATACGAAACTACCAAAGGTAGCGAAGATGTGCTGGCTCCAGGTTACATCAGAGCCACAAATGCAACAGAGCTCTGTGGGCTTTGCCACATTGAGCTCAGGCATCCAATGTATGAAATCTACAAGGGAGGGCCTCATGACCTAGCTGGCGTTGAGTGTATTAGCTGCCACGGATATTCACTCACTAGACAGAGCGGAAATCCGTTCGTTAACCACAGCTTTGCACTCAATCTCACTGCCGCTTGCGGCCAGAGTGATTTCTGCCACATGGACACTGAGGAATGGGCACTCGGTCAGTTGGAGATGATTCAGGACGCCTTTACGGCGCTCTCTACTGAGTTCTACTCTGAATCCGATGCTTTGAGAACCCTTATTCTCGCCTACAATGACACAGCGGGAGCCGATCATACTCTTGTCGATGATCTCATTCTTGACATTGATAATGCAGAGTATGTATTCGACCTGCTTGGCTACGACAGATCGCAAGGATTCCATAATCCTGGGACTATCTTCGAGGAACTAAACGCTGCCTACAGAGATTTGCTGGAGGCCAAGGCGACTTTCTATGAGAGTGTTCCCGAAGAAGTCACTGTGACTGTCACAAATACAATCACCACTACCGTTACTGTTATCGGTGCAGACACACTTCTCATCGTCGCTGGTAGTGTTGGTGGTATTGTCATTGGTTTGGTTCTAGGAATTCTCGTCGGACGTCGACGATAGAGCGAACAAGGTTGGAATTAACTCATGGGCGACTACGGATGCATAAGCATCCGTTCCCCCTATTTTTTCACCTATGAGTCCCGCATGCGTGACTAACGCTAGCAGTATGCCATTCGGATAACTTCAAATGGTCATCGACTTCGACCGCAGACTTATCTTAGGAGCTATTGATACAATGTATCGAAATTTCATAGTTGTCACGATTATGATCCTAATCGTGGCTTCGAATACAATGACTGCAGAGCCATTGCCTGTTCATAACGGTTCTGCAATCCTGATAGAGGATATGCCATATCCTGCACAAGAAGAGACTCAGTTCAATGTGAGTTCTTACTATGACTTCGCTTTAGCAACATCTGACATTATGATTGAACATCTCGTAGATGCAGACTATGGAACAGTATTCCATCTTGGTTTCGGTGACTGGAGCGCCACCGCATGGACAGCTCTCGGGGGACAGATTCCTGTTCAGAGTCTGATAGACTATTACTGGGCTATAGCATCCATGAGCAGAGTCTACAATATGACTGCTAACGCAACATTAGCTGAGATTTTGTCAAGGGCAGCTCTTACAATGGTTGAGCTTTTCTTGGATCCATCCTATCCTGGTTTCTATGTATATCGTCCAATAGGTTCTGCACACGTTAATCCTACGATAGTCGATATAATGGAATCGAAAAGAGCTGGAATTCAAGCCTATGCCTATTACGCTCTTTCAATGGCGGAGTCTGCGAATTCGAGCCTTGATTTCTCTGCTGAAAAAGAATCAGCTATTAGAGCATTGACAGACATTCTCTATGATGACATATATGGGGGTCTCTCGTTCATTGCATACCGAAATGGTTCAGTGACTGATGATGTGCTGGAAACATATCCCAACAATGGCAAGCGACTTGATCATCTCGCTCTTGGAGCTCTTGCTCTGTTTGATGCGGGTACTGAGTATTCGAACTCCACAATGATATCCATGGCGGAGAACTCGGTTGATTTCATGGTTAGGCACATGAGGCAATACAATGAGAGTATTTACCAAGGCTTTAGGATTGCCACAAATAGATCTGGTGGTGAGCCAAGTGTAGGCGCATTGTCCAGGCCTCCGTCCGTTGTTATAACTGACTTGAATGCAATGGCGATTCGAACCCTTTTGAGAGGCTATCAATTGACGGGTAATGGATCGCTCCTGAATTGGGCTGAAGAAGCACATGATGCACTCTTGTCCTACAACTGGGATCAGACATTCGGTGCATGGTACGCAGAAACGCTGAATGGCGTTCCTTATGCTCCCACAGATTATGAAGGTACAGAGACTTACAAAGCAACCGAGATTCAGTTTCAGATGGTTCGGGCAGAGGAGGAACTGTACGAAGCGACTTTGGATACATTCTACATACAGCTAATAATCGATACATTAGATATAGTCCTATCAAAGCTCTGGGATAAGATCAATGGAGGATTCTATGCAAACGGGGACCAGGAGTTTACAGTCTTCGACGAGGAATGGCAGTATCATTACACGGGAGTCCAGGCATTAGGAATGCTCGCATTAGAGCGAATCTGGAGTTATGGTCTTCCGGTTGTTTCGTATGTTCGCGTGACTCCAACAAATCCTCGTCCTATTGATGATATTACCTTCCTAGCTACAGTACTGGATGCTGATGGTGTAGACACTGTCATTGCTAATTGCAGCATATCTCATGGTGGAGATACAAATGTGACATTAATTGAGCTTATGCCAAGTCCAGGTTTTGGAGGCGTGTACAACACCACAATTGACGCCATGACTGATGGCACTCAAGTTAACTTCGTGATAGTAGCTAACGACACTCTCGGCAAGACCTTCATTGCTGGCTCGTATTATTTCACCGTACGTGAGGACATCTGGGAACCCGTCGTCTTACTAAGAACGGTATATCCACCCGATGAGGTTAGAGTTGGCGATAATGTAATCGTTGAGTTTGGAACCTATGAGTTTCCCACGCATTGTTTCCTCACTTACTTCCAGCTATTTTGGAAGGTGAATGATGGTACGTACGAGCCAAAGAACTTCACATTAGTTGGAGCAGATGAGGAATATCTGGTATGGCAAGTAGAGCTTGGTAGCTTCGTTCAAGGTGATGTGGTTTCATACTATAGTGTCGCTGAAGACGAGTCGGGCAATGTGGGCGAAAGCGCCTTCTATAGATTGACAATTCTTGGACCACCCATATTTGTAACACCCTGGTCTCAATGGCAGACTGCTGCCGCTATAGGCCTTGTTGTGGCACCTGGTGTTGGATACGGCATAACAAGAATTCGACGAGAACGATCTCTTTCCACTCAGAGGGAGCTAAAGAAGGAGGCTCGCAAGAGGTCCACAAAAAAGAAACCGAGGCAAAGAAGGTCGACAAGAGGAGCATAACAAAGGAGAGATTGCAGAATGGACATTGGTACGATATTGCTCATTATAGCAGCAGGAGCTGGTGTGATTGACATTGCCATCCTACTATTGGGACCTAGGATTAGAAATTATGATACTATCTCTATGATGTTTGTATCAGTAGGAACTCTCGCTGCCCTAGGTTCGGCATTCTATATGTTAAGTCTAATTTTCGGGAATCAGTTTCAATATGATTATGTGTATTTAACAACGGATTCAACTTCTGTTTGGTGGCTTAAGATTTCCTCACTTTGGGCTGGGCAACAAGGCTCACTACTATTCTGGACTGCCATTTCATTTCTCTTAGTGATGACTTACAGAATGGTCCTTCGAGGATATGAAGATGATACAATTGTGTACAGAGGCGCAATTCTTGTCGCGTTGCAGACAGTATTGATTGCAGCAAATGCATTAACATCAGATCCGTTCCAATTAGTTGTTGGAAGCATTCCTTCTGAAGGCTTGGGACTTAATCCTCTTTTGAGTACATTTTGGAACGCCATCCATCCGCCTATTGTATTCATTGCCTACGCAATTGCTGTGATACCATTCTCTGTCAAGCTAGCGGGCTTTACTGTACGCTCTGAGGAGCGAAATGCTGAGCCTATACCCGCTCTGGAGTTTCTTACCCGATTCATGACAGTAGCCTCATGGCTTATACTCTCCCTGGGAATTGCAATTGGAGCCTACTGGGCATACACAGTTTTAGGATGGGGCGGATATTGGGCATGGGATCCCGTAGAAACCACCTCTCTTGTTCCTTGGTTGCTTCTGACAGCATACTTCCATGCGAACGCTATTTTCAAAAGAAATGATGTTCTGAGAGACTCATTCCTAGTATTCACCTATGTGACAGTGATATACGCCACTTGGGTGACTAGGAGTGGCGTTCTCAATTCCGTACATGGGTTCTCAATCACTTTAGTCAGCTGGACAATGCTTGCAACTGTTCTATTCAACTTCTTGCTAGCTACTCTGCTCACCATAAGAGCAGGCTATATTGATTTGCAGGATGAAGACGATGATCAGGGTTGGAGTTTCTTCTCTCTATCCAACATCAGGGATTTCTCCCTAAAAGTCGCCTTGATTGGTATTTTGGTCATTCTCACCACATCAGTGTCTGGAGTCGTGTTGCCTGCGGCAATCAATCTTGGCGAAGCCATTATTGATCCACTTGGCTTTACCGAGAACATGGTTTCAGTGGGGTTGGAGTTCTTCAGGGCTGGATTCTATCTAGGCTCACTTTTTCTCATAGCTTCAGCATTCTACTGCATGAGAAGCACACTCTTCCGTATGAAGCTGAAATCGATTCTGGTAATGGCTCTAATCGGTGTTGGCGCGGTACTGGCTATTCTAACAGTCACCATCGAACAAGCTCTGCCTACGTTTTATTGGCCAGCTAATGCATTGATACCCTTGGGTCTGGGAGGCGTTGCATATCTTGTTATTGCCTTTGCCCGTACATTGGCAGGCAGAGAGGGTGGCGCATTCACAATGAGGCGAATGGGCCGACTAATGCTCCACTTGGGTCTCGTAGTTCTACTGCTTGGTGTCTTCCTGAGTGAAAACGTAGTAATCGATCAACGCAATTCTTACCTAGAGGGTGATTCAGCACAGCTAGGTGCATCAGGCATTGAGATGGGAGTGGCTGACATAAATTTGGTATATTGGAATGATCAATACGATTTTGAAATGCGTGTTCTTGTGCAAATAGTGGAAGGGGGTTCCGCTTGGCTCGGCGTAATAGTCGTTAAGGGAAATCCGCTATGGCAGCAGGTGTCACAAGAGGTATTTGTACAATCAACCGCATTCAGGGATGTGTTTGTATCAGTCCGAACTTTCAATCAACTTGGTCCAGGCACATACACTGTAGATCTTGAATCAAGGGTTCTTCCTCTGGTTTCATTTGTTTGGCTTGGCACCTTCCTAATGATAATGGCCCTGCTACCTTTGAATGCCATGGAGTTCTCTAATCTCAGAAAAGCCCTCAAAGGAAAGCATGAAGATCTCTACGGTTCTGAAGAAGACAAACTGGAACATGAAATCCCAATATCTGCTGAAAATGAATGATATTGGCCATGATACAACCCTCTATGCCACTAAAGCGTTAATTTTAGTGGCATTCATTTTCTTTTTTATTATAGCGAAACTTAAGAACTTGGTTACAAATTGAATCTCATGCAGGTGTAATTGATTGTTGAAGGTTTCAATATGGCAAGGGTTCTAGGCATATCCGGAAGCAATAGACAAGGCGGCAATACCTCAACACTTGTTGAAACTGCTCTTAAAGCAGCAGAGGAGTTTGGAGCTGATGTCGATTTTGTAGAGATTGCTGACGTAGAGATTAACCCCTGTAAACATGGA
>LRSK01000117.1 GCA_001563325.1 Candidatus Thorarchaeota archaeon SMTZ1-83 | reverse complement strand
CAGAGGGACAAGGGAAGGCAATATCATGGAATCCATAACCTATTGTGAACCCGGTCGTCTATTCTGCAGCGCCAAGAGAGTAATGCTCGCTGTTGATGGTAGTGCAGGTGCCGCAAGGGCAACACGAGTGGCAATAGAGATTGCTGAGATTACCAACTCGAAGCTCTTTATTGTCCATGTTGTTCCGACTCCTACAGTCAAGCAGATGGCACTCATGACCGACATGAGTGAAGAGGAAGTACTGGCAAAGTATGTGAGAAACGGAGAAACTCTGCTAAAGGGCTACAAGGATGCTGCGCTTGAGTATAATCTTGAGGTTGAAACCATTCTTGAGAAAAGCAAACCCTCTGAAGGAATCCTTTCAGTCGCGAAAGGTAGGAATGTCGATCTGATTGTGATTGGCTCAACAGGCACGGCAGGTGGAAGGCGCGCTGGAATGGGAAGCAATACTGAACGAATTGTCATGAATGCGGAATGCCCGGTAATTGTTGTGAAATAACTCATCATGACTTGCAGCGGTCGAGGAAGTCGGGCTAATCCAACTCTCTCATCTGGCTAATCATGCCAGCCATCTTTCGGATAGAAAGTAGATTCTGTCCTGCAGATGCATAAGTGGAGGCCAGTTCTTTCGCATAGTCCTCTGGAAGCCCATATTTCACAAGCCCCTTTTGAAATGTCTTCTTTGACCTTCTGACACTCCATCTTCCATTAACATAAGCCCCCAATAGACCGGCTACGATCTTCACACTGCCTGAGAGCGCAGTCCAGACGATTGATGCAATCTCGCGGGGAGATTCGCTATCACTCAAGATCTTCGTCATCCTCAAAATCATTTAGGTCGACGGATTTGGTTTTCTTCTTTCCCTTTTCCCCTTCCATAGCGATATTCATTAAATTGGTAATATTGAACATGTCAAGCCCCGCTACGTACTTCTTAGTTAGCTCCATGGCCATCTCATCTGGGATGCCTTGTTCCTTTAATTTTGTATAGAACCCTCCAATGGCCGCAGCCATGTCTTCAGCTCTCTCAGGGCTATAGACACTGCCGATGAGTCCGCCAATCAGTTTTGGAATTGAGTCGCTCAGGGCACCAAAGATTTCTTTGATCTCTTCTGCTTCGCTTGGCCCTCTCGATTCTCTATCATCTCTTGATTCATCATCACTCATGATTGTTTAACACCAAGATACAATATGTCTGGTCACTCATCTTAAGAAATGTGGAAAAAAGTGACCACTTCCCTTTCCGGATACGGTCACATAGGATTGCGGACATTATGCCAAAGCGAAATACCTTGCGCGATCGTCATCCTCGTCATCTATTACTTTCAAAATACCTCTCTTTAGGAGAAATTGTACCCTCTCCCTGATAATTCGTCTGGAAGCTGTACCGCGCTCTGATCTTACAGCGGCGGTTATCTGACTAATGTTGAGTGGACGAGACCCATCAAGGGTCCTAATTATCTGCCAACTAATATCGTCCTTTCTTAAGTCACCATATCGCGACTCCAAACGTTCTGCTCGCGTGAATTTGGACATCAGTTTGACCATGCCATCATAGAACTCGAAGCCCTCACGTATGACTTTTGCAGACTCCCCTACCTCTTCAATACCAGGTCCCAGGCGTTCAATGAGAGTTTCCACACGAGCAAGTCTTGAAGCGATTTCGTCTAGTCTATCTTGAACCTCATCAATCGTGAGTTCTGGGCGGTCATCTTCATCACTTATGTTCTTGGACTCAGATGCTTCACGCTTCTTGTTCAAGATTAAGCCTCAGGCATGCTCACATTTTGCATGAGATAAGTTTGATGGCAAGCGAAATCCGTTTAATAGCGATTACAGCACATCTCAAAACGTGACTAGACATGAATAAAGAGGAGCGGCAGGAAAGCACAGCCAATGTGATCCCCCTCCGCAAGCTCTTCCATTTCTCTCATTTCTCACACTTCTACAGACTATACGTTCCTGCGTCTCTTCTAATCGGAATCATCTGTGGGCTCTTCATGGCTATCTTCCAGTACCTCATAGATTTGACTACTGGTGCCTTCCTAGTATTGCCTGTCTATATTGCTCCTCTAATCGGTGGTGCGTTATCTGGGATAATGATATACTTTGGCAGAAGAGAAATCGAAGGTAGCGGCATCTCAAAAGCTATTGAGCTCACGCATGATCCCCAAGAATTCAAGGTGTCCACGGCCCTCACCAAGATGCTTACAACATCGGTCTCAATTGGTACTGGCAATCCTGTTGGAAGAGAAGGTCCTGCAGTCCTGATTGGTGCCGCACTTGGCAATTATATCGGACGACGTATTGGATATGATGACCCATCTCATCTTCGTGTCTTCATTATGATGGGCTCTGCTGCATGTACTGCTGGTATTTACAAGGCTCCATTAGGTGGAGCGCTCTTCGCCTCGGAAGCTCCCTACAAACGTGATGCAAGACTTGGCTATTTTGTGCCAACTGTCTTGGCTGCAATCACATCATACATAGTATTCGCAATCATCTATGGGATTGATTCCCTTCTTACTCTTCAGATTGACTTCACTCTAACTCTTGACATCATTCCATTGATTGTATTATTAGGCGCCTTTGCTGGTGGAATCTCGATCTTCTTCTCAGTGTTTCTAATGGCTACGCGCAATTTCTTCAAACTCAAGTTGCCTGATTGGGCCGATCCGGTAATAGGATCGCTCCTTGCGTGTGCCATATTGTTGCTGGTTAGTCTATTGCTAGATCCGCAATATACTGTGGCAGGACTCGGATACGATGTAATAGAGCTTATTGCTTCTCCTAGCACTTCTCTTCCTATTACAGGATTACTTCTCCTAATGATTGGCAAGCTATTGGCATCTTCATTTGTTGTCGCTGGAAGAGTTTCAGGAGGAGTTCTTGCATCATCAATTTTCGTTGGAGCAATGCTAGGTGCAATTTTCGGACATCTATTTGCTCCTCATTATCTTGCTGCATTTCTGGTGCTTGGTATGGGGGCAGTATTGGCAGCAACCACAAACACACCTGTTGCTACTACAGTTCTAATACTTGAGATAAGCCACACGTTTGAACTTCTAATTCCGGTGGCAATTTGCATCTGTGTGTCATATCTCTTTGCAGGTGGGACTTCTCTATATGAAGGCCAAAAGGTCACTAGGGATGATGAGGATCCAGGCTATTTCGCTAGAATCAATATTCAACCTCAGGATGTTCGCCTTACCCCCTCTAGAGATGACGCAAATCCAATGGACCACAATGCGCCTCAAGAATCCATAAGTGAGGAGGAATAGAAGGGAGTTGGATAACTTAATAGGCGTACGCCTCTTTAATTAGGTTCAAACTCCCAATCCTAGGAGGTTCGCCTATTTCCTGAGAGGTTCTTGATATGAAGAAAAGCTTGATGGTCACGCTGCTTGTTATTCTGTTAATTCTTCCAATTATTCCCCTCATTCCCTTCCCCTCTGATTTGGATGAACCAACAAATGAACTAGTTGAAAGAGATGTTGACTACCAGACTCTCAGAGAAACCTTTGGAGATGAAATCCCTATCGTTGTGCAGTTCTCTAAAATCGCACAAATTGGAGTTGTTGAATCGCTGGGTGTAAGGTTTAGTGCAGGTTCACCGGACAAGAGCCATATTGGTGATTATTACCTAATGAGAGGCACACCGGATGCACTTGAAACACTTGACAGCATGGGATACTTCGATACTGTCCAGCTTCAAACTCTTGCAAGGAATTTGCACTCTCCACGCAATGTTTCTATTCCTGAGGTTGATGCTGATACTGTTTGGAACATTCTAGATGGTATGGGACGCAACGTGACTGGCGAGGGTATTCTCATTGCGGACTTGGATTCAGGCGTAGATTGGAGACATCCTGATCTTTGGTTCGCTCATGGAGGGGCTTATGATTGGCTTGATGTGGGAGCGGATTCATTATTTGTAAACGGTACTGATGTTGTAGACTTGAATCGTGATATGGGACCCACTGCTGATGAAACATTATACTATATCGATATCGATCTGGATTCAGCTTTTGATACTAGCACTGAGTGGATATGGGCTGACAATGTGACGCAGGATGGCATGCCGCAAATAGGTGAACCCTTCTTCGTAGTCAATGACACAAATCATAATGATCGCATAGATGTCGGTGAACAGCTCGTAATGTTGAACACTCCGAAGACCAAGTATATTGTAGAGGTGAGTTCCATTCTTGCTCAAACTGTCGTCTATGAACGTGGCGTGAACCTGACTACAAGTCCTCACGAGGATTACTATGGTCATGGAACTGCTGTAGCTGGCATACTCCTTGGTGGCCAGATTGGCTATAGAACTCATGTGGGAGTTGCACCTAATGCAGAACTGGCAATGATTCGGGTCTTAGGTAACCAGAGCGACTGGCTGACAGTTGAAGATGGATTGAACTATGCAGTCCAGCTTGGAGCTGACGTCATTCTCACGGAGCTTGGTTCATGGACCTATCATTATCTAGATGGAAGCTCTGCAGCAGAAACTCTGATAGATACAATTGTTAACACGTATGAGATTCCAGTAATATCGCCAAGCGGGAATATGGGCGGGAATGACAAGCACGCTCTGGTGTTTGTTCCACCATTAGTGCCTCATAATATTGACTTCACAATTCCAAATGATACTCCTGGTCAGGAATATCGTGATATGGTGGTCTATATCACAGTGCTATCAGTCAACGACACTGATTTCAACGCATGCAATTTCACTCTGACACTGCAACATGCGGGTGGACCTGGGATAATCCCTATTGCTAATCCAGGAATTGGCCATCTGATTTTTGCACCCGAACCTCCATACGTTTGGTTTGCAGGAGTGATACAAGTTGATTCATTCATCTCAACATCAAGCCGGGGCACAAAAATGTTGGGGATTAGAATTCAAGGCGCCCTCCCGGTTACATCCGGTGCGCCATGGCATCAGCTGACTTTGCAGCCCCCAACTGAAACGCACTTCCATACATACATCTCTGATTCCCACAGTAGCTGGAGTGGAGGGGCTGTGTGGAAGAGCGACGTCTGGGACTCCTATCACATAACGTGGCCTTCAACTGCTGATAGTGCCCTAAGTGTGGCTTCCTACCATACCCGGAGTCTCTGGGGAGTTCCTATTGGGTCTATCGCGTCCTATTCCTCAATTGGTCCTAGAATCACTGAAGATGCAAAACAAGGCGTCGCCGCTCCTGGTGGTTGGGATGTCATTTCAACATATACAGACCAATCAGATTGGGCTGATTGGTACAGTGGTCCAATTGGAAATAAGCTTCCCTTACGCCCTGTATTCGGCGGATACCAACTATTTAGCGGAACGAGCGCTGCAGGTCCTCATGTCGCTGGGGCTGCTGCATTAATCCTTCAAGTTAACGCTAGTGCAGGTACAGCCGTCAGACAAATGATTGAGTCCAGTGCCCGTGCTGATAGCGACACGGGTGGTGTTCACAATCCCACCTGGGGTTGGGGGAAGCTCAACGTTTCTGCAGCAGTAGAATCTGCACTGCAGGACACCTCTGGCCCAATTATTGGAACACCAGTGCATAATCCAAGCGCTCCACTGGATACTGACACTGTAGATGTTGGTGCTACTGTGACCGATATGAGTGGAGTAGACACAGTTATTCTAGAATATCATAATGGCACTCACTGGAACAACATTACAATGAACTGGAATGGCACTCATTATGAAGCTACAATACCTGCCCTTCCCCTGGGCACTACTGTGACCTATCGAGTGATGGCGAATGACACCTTGGACAACAACTACAACTACAACTACAACTACAACTACAACTGCAACTACTACAACACCCACAACTCCCGGTCCTCCAGAAGAACCCAACTATTTGGATATTGCCCTCATGCTGGGACTCATATTGCTCCTGATTGTGATCTCAATAGCCCTCTCAAGAAGACGGGGAAGACTGTCTGAATGAATAATGAAGCTAGCAGAGGAATGATGGAATGCGCTTATATGAAGGCTGCTCCTCCTGAGTCCAAGCAGTAAGACAAATGGATGAGATGTGAAATGAAGCGCCTGGGTGGGTTTGACCTTCGTTTGGAACGGTCATTTAGGTCCCCACGGAAATCAATCCCAGTTGAGGTGCTGGTTGATTCTGAGAACACCGTCATTGTCCTAGACTGTAGTTGTTGTGAGGACCTTCTTGCAAGTCGGCTGCCTGGGGGAGTGCTAATTCCCATAGCGTCCAGTCTCAAGTCCTATTTTGGGACTAGGGGGATGCGAAACATAGATGTTCGAGTGAATGGAGCCATAATGAGCCGGACGTATAAGGGGATTTGTATGGAAGATGCAGTCCCTGAAATCAAAGATGTTTTGGAAGGCGCAGTTGCTAGGTTCCATAAGAAACGCAAGAACCGGTGAATGAATTCCGATTCAGAGCGGGGCGCACATTCGCCTCCTGGATTCTATTCATTGTTCTCCTTGAACTCTGTAAGATAATCCGCCAATACTCCCACTCCTTCAATAGTCATTGCATTGTAGATTGATGCTCTCATACCACCAACGGACCTATGCCCCTTAAGGCCCACAAGTCCTCGGTTCGTGCCCCCTTCAATAACCTTCTTCTCAAGTTCCTCACTAGGCAGAGTAAATGTGACATTCATTAGAGATCGGGAGTCCTTTCTTGCATGTCCCTTATAGAAGCCGTTTGATGAATCAATCACATCATAGAGCACTTTGGCTTTTTCCCTATTTCTCCGCTCGATTTCCCGGACGCCTCCTTGGTCTTTCCAATACTCTAATGCTAGTTTACAGATATATATCGCAAAACATGGTGGAGTATGGAAAAGCGAATTCTTCTCTGCCTCTGTCTTCCATTTCAGCAAAGTCGGAGTATCATCAGACACTCTTTCAAGAAGATCCTCTCTTACAATTACTAAAGTGACGCCCGCTGGGCCGAGGTTTTTCTGTGCGCCTGCAAATATCACCCCAAAGTCCTTTACATTCACTTGCCTCGCCATCAAATCTGATGAGGCATCGCAGACTAGCGGAACATCCGCTGGCATATTAGGCCATTCATGCCATTCTGTTCCGTAGATTGTATTATTACTAGCAATGTGCGCATAAGCTGCATTCTCACTGAAACCTACATTCTCTGGTATGTATCTGTAATTGTCATCAGCTGATGACGCGACTACTTCTACCCTTCCATAAAACTTGGCTTCTTTTATCGCATTGGAGGTCCATGTGCCCGTGTCCACAAACTGGATTGGTTTCCCCTTTATTTGCAGATTTATGGGTGCCATATAGAACTGCGTCGATGCACCTCCTTGTAACCAGAGCACCTTATACTCATCTGGAACCCCCATCAGTTCTCTAACTAATGCAGTCGCTTCATTGTGTACCTTGTCATATTCCTTGGCTCTATGCGAGATTTCAAGGATTGACATT
>LRSK01000116.1 GCA_001563325.1 Candidatus Thorarchaeota archaeon SMTZ1-83 | reverse complement strand
GAACCGGGCCGCACAAGGCTTGCCCATCTCCTAAGGGCATACTTCAAACTTGGCGGTCACCACATTCAGTTCAACGTGATCAACAAAGAGACTCTCTTAGAAGCTCAACAAAAGCCCGAAGAGTACAGAGACCTCATTGTACGTGTCGCCGGGTACAGCGACTACTTCGTAAACATAGGAAAGGCACTACAGAACGAAATCATTGCTAGAACCGAGCAACGTCGCTTCTAGTCTGGCCTGTAGGGCTCTTCACGCACCATATGTCCCACAATCAGTTTGAGGTAGAACAGTGGTATGAACCACTCTAACCCAGGTACTGGAACAATCACATAGATACTCATCAAGAGTCCAAGGCCAAACAGAGTCGCTGATATTGGCCGTCTCAAGTACAGTGGCGTCGCAACGAGTACCACCGACGCGGCAATCAAAAAACCATAGACTGCTACGAAGTAGAACCAATCTAGGTTGAGGAAGAACACCACAATCAACAGGGGATGGATGAAATGGAGAGCAATGAATCCAATGTGCTGTTTGGGTCCCTGTTCCTCCCTGTGATACCAGCGCTTCGCTGTGGATGTGGAGTTAGCCACGACTCCTCCCGCGATGTCAAAGGCGATGAATGCCGCTACTGCAATCTGAATCAAATTCCACCCAAGGCCAGTATAGTACTGGTAGACGATTAGGCCGCAGCCGCCAAGGACCCCCACACTCAACACAAGGACTATCTCGGCTCGTGTTGCTCCCGGCCCAATTAGCTCATCCACTATTCTTGATAGCCCTTTTCCTTTCTCAGGATACTCCCAGTCAATTGACATCTTTGTGCCACCCAGAGAATTCCTCGTACTGTCATCGACGTAAAGACGCCAGAATAAACGTTGCCGAAGACGATTCGGTACCTACGTAGATGGTCGATTTGGTCAGTGGGCAAGTTTTAAAAACGGACTTCTGCATGGCGCGCACAGTAGTAAGAATAGCTCGGTCTTGACAATTTAGCTGTTGAAAGCCAGATTGACTGGGTTGCAAAACTACTGGTGATTTCAGATGGCCCATAGGAAGAAGCATGCGCCAAGGAGAGGCAGTCTTGCCTATCTCCCAAGAGGCAGAGCGTCAAAGTTCTTGCCACGAATCAAGAACTGGCCTTCTTGGGACGGCGGAGAACCCAAACTTCTGGGATTTGTCGGCTATAAGGCAGGCATGTCACACGCAGTGATGTCCGTTCAGAATCCAAACAGCCCGTTCAAGGGCCAGGAGAGAGTTATTCCCGTCACAATCATTGACACACCACCAATCAGGCCTTTCTCCATTCGTGGATACAAGACTACGCCCTATGGTACGAAGCTAGTCACTGAAGTACTAGCGGACAACCTCTCTGACGACCTCCGTAGAGTGAAACCTCTCCCCAAGAAGTACAAACACAAGGACAAGATGAAGGAGTTTGAGTCAAAGCTCGATTCAATGACAGAGATTCGCATGCTGGTTCATACACAGCCACGGATTGCAGGAGTTTCCAAGAAGAAGCCTGATATCTCAGAGTATAAGGTCGGTGCGCGCAGCGTTCAAGAAGCGTTTGAGTACGCCAAGAGCATTCTCGGCAATGATGTGCGTGTGGCCGATATACTTCGTGAGGGCACACTGATTGACTCGATTGCAGTCACCAAGGGACACGGATTTCAAGGTCCTGTGCGCCGATGGGGTGTTAGAATCCTTCAGCACAAATCACGCAAGACCAAGCGTGGCGTAGGCTGTATTGGTCCTTGGTCGCCGACAAACATACGCTATAGTGTTCCCCGACCCGGTCAGACAGGGTTTCATACGCGCACCAGCTTCAACAACGAAGTTCTGAAGATGGGTGAGAGAGGAGAAGAGATTACTCCCTCCGGAGGCTTCGTGAACTATGGCGTGATACGGGGTGACTATGTAATTCTGTGGGGCTCTGTCCCAGGCCCTGTCAAGAGACCTCTGAGGATGAGGTTCGCGATTCGACCGAAGAGATCTCACCTTGGTCAAGAGACCCAGGTGAGCTACATCAGCACCACGTCAAAGCAGTAATGGAAGGATGATGGCTAATGACAAGCGTGAAGACATACTCGTTGAAGGGAAAAGCCGGTCCCAAGATTCAACTTCCCGCACAGTTTGACACTCCATATCGCCCTGATGTGATCAAGAGAGCTGTGTTGGCGGTCCAATCCAGAGGGCGTCAACCACACGGTGTGAATGAGCTAGCTGGAAAACGCACTACTGCTGAGAGTTGGCAGACTGGTCATGGTAGGTCCAGAATGCCTCGCGTGAAGGGTTCTGGCACTAGCGCAGCGAACAAGGCCGCTTTTGCTCCAGGAACTGTAGGTGGAAGAGTAGCACATCCTCCAGAGGCGAGGAAGGTCATTATTGAACGAATCAACAAGAAGGAGAATCGATTGGCCATTCGTTCTGCCATTGCGGCCACTGCAGACAAGAACCTAGTCAGTTCCAGAGGTCACAAGATTGACTCAATCCCCGACGTTCCCCTGGTTGTCACTGAGGAGCTGGAATCGTTGCAGACGACCAAGAAGATCTACGATGTAGTGAATTCGTTGGGCCTTGGAGAAGACCTGAGCAGAGCAGTGCAGGGTCGGGGAGTAAGAGCCGGTAAAGGCAAGATGCGCGGCAGGAAGATGAAGACGCCCAAGTCCTTCCTCATCGTAGTAGGACAAGACATGGGAATTGGAAGAGCCGCAAGGAACTTAGTCGGAGTAGACGTGGCGGAGGTCCATGGTCTGAATGCCGAATTGCTGGCCCCCGGAACACATCCTGGGCGGCTTGTATTGTGGACTACTTCAGCGATAGAACGCCTCGAGAAAGAGGCCCTGTTCATGTGAGGTGAAATCGAATGGACCCGAATCAAGTAATCATTCGTCCTGTGGTGACGGAGGCAAGCCTGGAGGCCGTTGACAGTCACAATAAGCTCACCTTTTTCGTGGACAGGAGAGCGAACAAGAACACAATCCGCTGGGCCGTGGAAACCCTCTACGAGGTTGTCGTGGAGAAAGTCAACACAATGATTATGCCTGATGGGAGGAAGAAGGCATTCGTACGGCTGGCACCGGAATACAGTGCGGCAGAGGTGGCCACAAACCTCGGGATATTCTAAGGGGGCAGTCATATGGGTAAACGAGTCTTAGTACAACGCAAGGGTCGAGGTACAACTCAGTGGAGAAGTCCTAGCCACAAGAAGATTGCAAGAGCTAGACATCCCAAGTGGGCCCCTGACAAGACCTATGTTGGCAGAGTGCTCAACCTCTATCATGAGTCAGGAAGAGGTGCTCCCCTTGCTGAGCTACGGTATGAAGGTGAGTCCAAGCTTCACTACATGATTGCTTCTGAGGGAATCCAAGTTGGTCAGACCATTGAATGCGGCGAGGATGCTGTACTGCAGAATGGCAACACTATGATGCTACAACACATTCCTGAAGGCACACCGGTCTACAATATTGAGGGCAGTCCTGGAGATGGAGGCAAGTATGTACGCTCTTCAGGTCTGACAGCAACCATTGTTTCCATAGACCCAAGCAAGGCCATGGTAAGACTGCCAAGTGGCCAACAGAAAGCATTCAGTCCTAGATGCAGGGCCACCATCGGTATAGTTGCTGGCGGTGGCAGGACCGAGAAACCCTTCCTGAAGGCAGGCGCAGTGTGGCACCACACCCGAGTGAAGGCGAGAAAGTGGCCTGTGACCAGAGGCGCAGCTATGAATGCAGCTAGTCACCCACATGGCGGTGGTTCACATCAGTCACCGGGTAGACCCAGCACGGTGAGCAGACATGCTCCACCTGGCCGAAAGGTGGGGAACATAGCGGCAAGACGTACTGGACGCAAGAAGTAGAGAAGTACTTCTCTCCCCAATACCGGTACTCTTGGCATTCATTGCGTGTCAATCAGTCCTAGGTAATATCCACATTCATATCTCTCAAGTATGTCCTCTCTCAAGAGGACTAGTAATGCGTCTTATTGCTGTACATCTCCCTGAGAGAATCATCTCCGACATACAGCGTCTAGTGGACCGAGGTCTTTATCCTAACCGCTCAGAAGCGATTAGAATCGCCATTCGGGATCTACTGAAGCGTGAACTATGGGAACGTGGTGTTCAGGGTAGCATCGCTGGTGGGGAGGTAGCAGAGTGATGAGAACTCTGATTGATTCTGCAAGAGAGCATAACCGCACTGAAAGAAGCGGTCTGGCCTCGCGCGACATGGGTCAGGCAAGAATCGTTGTAGTTGGCTGTGGCGGAGCCGGCAACAACACAGTGAAGCGATTGATGACAATTGGGATTCAGGGAGCTGAATGCATTGCCGTGAACACCGACCGTCAGCATCTGGCTGTGACTGTGGCTCACAGAAAACTCCTGATTGGTGAGAGAATCACGCGAGGTCTTGGCGCCGGCGGATATCCCCATGTAGGTCAAGCGGCCGCAGAAGAGTCTGCACATCAGCTTACAGAGCTATTGCGGGATGCTGACTTGGTATTCATCGCGGCAGGGATGGGTGGAGGCACAGGGACCGGTGCCGCTCCAATCATAGCTGAGATAGCAAAAAAGAATGACGCTATAGTAGTTGGCGTAATCACCATGCCCTTCAGTCTTGAGAGGACGCGTGTTGACAAGGCAGCTGCAGGTCTAACCCGTCTTCAGGAGAATGTTGACACTGCGGTTGTGATTGACAATCAGAAGCTCATGGAGTTGGTGCCTGACTTACCGCTTGAAGAGGCCTTTGGAGTAGCGGATGAGGTTCTTGCCAACATGGTGAAAGGAATCACTGAAACAATCACAATGCCTAGTCTGATTAACCTCGACTACGCAGACGTTCGAACCATCATCTGCAATGGAGGTGTCGCCCTTGTGGGCCTGGGTGAGGCTACTGGCGCCGAGAGAGCGAACGAGGCCATCAAGAATGCTCTCAACAGTCCCCTTCTAGAAGTGGAATGGCGTGGATCTACAGGAGCTCTCATTCACATCACGGGAGGTCCTGACATGTCTCTGGCAGAGGCAAACAGGGTGGGCGAGCTTGTCTCGGAGAAGATGAGCCCCGATGCAAATGTCATCTGGGGTGCCCGTGTAGACCCAAGACTGAGTGGTGTCCTTCGTGTCATGCTCATTCTCACAGGAGTGAAGAGCCCCCAGCTTCTCCCCAGGTCCAGGGACGAGATCACTATGAAATCAAGGCGGAGGGCCCGCTTGTCAGAGCTCGGCATTCTCGCCGCTCATGTGAGCACCTCTGAGTCAAGTTCTGTGTCGCCGAGAGCAAAGAGCCTAGGAAAACTGCCTCGGCAGTCCTACGAAGGCTCTTGGGAGGACCGGCTCAAACCGCTAGAAAGAAAACTCATGGAACGCAAGCCCCTTCCTGAGGAGAAGGAGAGAAGTGTGAAGGAGCTAGGTCTCCGAAGAATCCTCTAAGTGAGGCCTTTCGATTCCGGAGTCGCAGCAAGAATCTAGTCTGACCTATTCTCAACTGTTCTAGTCTTAGGACTTTCAGATGTGTTTGTGTTTCATGTCTAGGTACTAATCGAGACCATGTTCCTTGAACCATTCATCAGCAATCTGTGCTACGCGTTCGTAGAGTGGTCCGGTTCCTTCAACACCCTCAGGTGTGATGCGGATCTTGTTCATCACGAGAATCAATGGCTGTTCTGCAAAGTATTGCACGCCACCTGGTGGGAATGCCTTCTCCAGCTCTTTTACCAAGCCCTCAAGGCTGACCTCTCTCTCTGCAACGGAGAAAGTGGCAATGCTGCTACCATAGATGAACATTCTCGGAATGGGCCCTTTCTTGGTTTCCACATCTGAGAGCACAATACTAAGGCTCGTCTGGTCGATACCCCT
>LRSK01000115.1 GCA_001563325.1 Candidatus Thorarchaeota archaeon SMTZ1-83 | reverse complement strand
CAAGGCGGACACTATTGGAAGCCCTTCAACGCTTACTATAGCACAAGCCTCAATCTCAGGTATGCTCCCCTGAAGTTCGTTTAGAACACCTTCCAAAGTGTCTCCGCGGGACTCTGACATTCGCCT
Source organism: Candidatus Thorarchaeota archaeon SMTZ1-83 (assembly GCA_001563325.1). Next base: position 5,749 of record LRSK01000115.1, on the reverse strand, counting down.
CACCTGGTCAATCATTTGTACATTCTTTTGAGTATGACTTCTCTCGCTATTGCCTGAAAGGCCCTCTTAACTCCTACGCCTTGGACTGCAATAGTTTCATAGATGGGCACATTGCCTCCAAGACCTAGAAGGTCAAGCATTTCATCTCGTGACATTCTATTGGGCAGGTCTCGCTTGTTTAGCATGACCACGATGGGTATCTCGCGACCAAGAGCATCACCTAGGAAGAGCTTGAGCTCCTCAAAGCTCTCTGTGTTCTCATCTCTCTGATCTGGAGATGAGTCAGCCACAAAGAGTATACCATCAGTGCCCTGAAGCACTACCTTTCTCTGGTGCCTGTGACGCTTCTGACCAGCGACTGTGAACACATCAAAGAGCACGCGGCCTCCAGCACTCATCGGAACATAGTCGAAGAAAAGAGTGCGGTTGGTTTCATCCTCGATTGCAGTGAACTCTCCTTTCTGAAGGCCCTCAACCTTGCCGTATAGCCAACGCAAAGCTGTTGTCTTGCCTCCCAGGCTTGGTCCGTAGAAGACCAACTTGAGATGTATGCGGCCTTTGTCGTCTTTACGAATCGCTTTTCACCTCACTGCATCGCTGCCTGTGCTGTCGAGGCCCCAAATAGAGGCCCTGCTCGGGGGGCTGATAAGCCAAAAACTGTGGTCTCATAAAAGGGTTTGTGGCACAATAGGAGCTGTAAAGCGCTCAAGGTCAACCGCCTCATGCGGTTAGACCCTTTCAAGCTCTGCAAGGGCGGACTTCAGGTCCTCCTCATCCAGCTCCTTGTCCTTACCGCTGGGAGCTAACGGCTCCACTGCCAGGAACTTATCAAGCTCATTTGCAAGCTGTACACCCTGCTTCTTCATGACAAGACGGATCATGCCTATGTTGACATCGGCATCGGATACAACACACAGCACACCCTTTCCGCACGCGGATGCGAATATCTTGCCCTCACTAAACTCGCTCGTGACGATCTCCAGTTCTCCGATCTGTAGATTCTTGCCTTGTTCTTCTGAGGCACAGAAGACCGCAGAAGCAATTGCGCCGATACTGTCGACGTCCACTGGATAATATGACAGCTTGCTCACGTTTGCAATGGTCAGACCTGTTTTATCAACCAGGATCACTTTGCGAATTCCCTTCTCCTGACGGATGATGTCCGTGAGTATTCTGTCGAACGCTTTCGGATCGCTCATGGATATAGCCCCATACATACTAGTTCTTCTTGAGGACCACTAATATCAGGCCCTCTTTTTCATCGGGTGCGATGTTTATTTGACCTTGTGTTGTGTCCAAGGTAAGGAAGGACAATGACCCCTCGCGGAGGAGACGCACTGTATCCAGCGCCTTTCCGACAAGAGAGGTTATGATTGCAGCAACATTCTCTGTTGTATCTGCGTCTAAGTCGCTGCTCAGAGGAAGACCTTCCATGGTGGTGACCACAACCCCACGGACTCCGTCTTGTGCCTTGAGCTGTTCGAGGATGGTATTGAGTTTCTCTTGACTTATCAAAGTAGAATCTCCGCTGCTATCAATTGTCCATTTGACAAATCCTAACGCCGCAGTTGGGTATTTAGCAGTTATGATGACATTGTTATGATAAAACAGCCCGTTTGCGCATTCTGAAACTGTTGGCCACTTGTGGACTGTGATTTGAAAAAAAGAGGTTGAGCAACGTCACTCGCCGCGGCGTCACTCGTTCATTCTAATTATGGCTTGTCTTCGTCGTCGAACATCTTCTTTGAGCTGCGTTTCATCTGGGCTAGGTTTTCAACCGCTGTCATATCTGCGGCTGCGGATGGAGCGGCCCCTCCTGCAGGAGCTTCCATCATTCGTGCCTCCTGACGCTCAAGTTCCATCTCCTCACTCTCAAGAACATCGTCAGCCTTATCGAGCATAGCTTGGACAGGCTTGGGTGCGCTCTTGGCATGAGTCTTCATGGCGGACCTGAATGAGGCAAGTCTCTTCTTGCCCTTCTTCCGGTCACCTCTGACAGCATCTTCACCAGCCTTCTGAGTCACAAAGGTTGCACCCACTGTGGGGTCAAGGGTCTTCATGATCTCGTCCTCCTTCTCAGAAACCTTCAGCCTGGTAGTGACTACACGGACTCTTCTGGCACCATCATTGTCAGTATATGAGACCTGAACCTGAATCGGGACTTCTTTGTCCTTGAGTTTCTTCTCAGGTTCAACCTCGAAGTACAGCTCGTGGTCCTCTCCCACGACTCCAATCTTCCCGCCGCCGCTCTTCTTCAGCTCATCAAGAACTGCACGAGATGCTCCAGAAACATCCTTCAACTTGACGCCAGCAGGTGTGATGAGTTTCACCTCAACATCACGACCTAGGAGTGATGCTCCAGCAAGCTCTGAGAGGCTTCTATCCAGTTCATTGGGTGTCACATAGTACATGGTTCCCCCGGTAGACTCGGGCAGCAGTCCCAGTGTCTTGAGCTCCATAGCTCCACCTGATGCGATGCCCACGACATCGAATGCCGCTCCAATCTTCCTGAACTCATCACCAAGGTCCTCGTAGTACTTGCTCGCGGGAGTCACTTGGTACCCCTCAAGGGCGCCAATCCCCTCGTTGGCAAGTCCATCTGTTAGAAGCACAATTCGGCCAACATCTCGGTGCTTGGCTATTGTATAGGCCATGCCCACAGCTGGGCCAAGCGCTGTTCCACCCTGGTCGCGTAACGCAGCTACATGACGTTTAAGATCTGACGACTTGTCACCGACCTTGACCATCTTGATCTTGTCCAACAGGCGTTTTGTCGAGTCCATGATAGTATCCAGGCTCTGGAATGACTCTCTTGGCAGTTCGATAGCCTCTCCAGTTTCCAGGTTCCTGCAGACTACAGTGCTCTCAAATTCAATTAAGCCAAACATTGTGTCCGGTGTGTTGGCTGCCAGACTCTCAATTGATGTGTTTAGACTGCGCTTGACGGCCGCTAAGTTCTCACCAGCCATTGATCCGGAAACGTCTATTAACGCTAAGAAAGACCGGCCGCCTGTTGAGATAGATTCAGTACCGGTCTCTGTGTCTTGTGGTGGCTTCAATACGAAGTCTGTATCGTCGCCTGCGACGATAATCTCACCTTCGATGACGTTCAGTGTATTACAGAAGGGACAGACAAAGTGTTTTCCGACCTTGTCGTCCTCTTGTATCTGATCTACACTGAGAAGAAAGCCATTGCATTTGTGGCAAGCTATTGGCTTGCCAACAATCTTGGTAACGTCTCGTGCCAAGTCTGCAAACTCGACACGCAAGACGTATGGGAGGTCCTTCATTACATCCTTTGATGAAGGGAAAGCCTCCGAAGTAGTTCTCAGCATAGGCATAAAATTCGACTCCAAAAGTCTTGGGTCTAGGTTCACATTTGCATATTTAACCTAAGCTACGAAAATCATCCGCGAATGGAATACTCCCATTTATAGGAGAAACGGTTTTTAGAAGAGAAACAACACTCAGAGAGTCAGTACCCACGGAGAGTATGTCAAAGTGGATGAAGAAAAGGTAAAACAAGTAATTGCCGATACAATGGCGGCCAATGAGAACTTGGAGGGCATAGTGGTATGCGATGCAAAGGGGAAGGTGATTTTCGGTCATACAATCAGTGGGGGTATCAAGCATTCAGACGTCGCGGATCTCGCAGTGAAGATTGCTGGAAACTCATCACAGATGGCAAGCGGGCTAGACAAAGGAGGCCTGAAAGAGGTTTCAATAGCCGCTGACAACGGCTTTATTGTGATCTTGGGCGATGTGAAAGTTGTTCTCGCTGGTATTGCAGGAGAAGGTGCCCGCGAGTCCATGGGACTGTTGAGAATGGCTTTAAAGCGTGCTTTGATGAAGATGGTTACCTGATATTCTTGACCCGAAGTGCCGCAGAGTTACCTTTTTGTGTGCATATTTTGCTAGTCGAAGATGCATAGGCATACCTGAATAAGGCCTGGGTAATACCCGGGTAGTACCAATCATATTTAGGGCCATGTAATATCAAGGCTGTACAACAGACACGCCTATCACGTGATAACCGTCTTTAGCCGGGAAGGGAGCGTCTTGGTCCACATAGAGAAGCTAGTATGCAAGGGCTTCAAGTCCTTTGGACGAGACACCATTACAATAAGACTCAATCCTGGCTTTACGTGCATTGTTGGACCCAATGGCTCAGGCAAGTCGAATGTTATCGATGCCGTTTTGTTTGTACTGGGACAGCTCAGCGCAAAGACACTTCGAGCGAATGTTTTCTCAGACCTTCTTTATTCCCCGCCAAAACCGGATATGCCTCCGAAAGCCAAGTCTGCCACCGTGGAGCTCCATTTTGATAACAGAGATAGAAAGCTGCAGGTAGAGTCTGACAAGGTTGTGATTGAGAGAGAACTCGATGATTCCGGCAAGTCCACCTGTCGTATCAATGGCAAGGTAGTGACAAGAACCCAGGTACTTGAGGTACTGGGGGCAATTGGTGTGGATCCCAACGGATACAATCTAGTTCTCCAAGGAGAGATTGCACAGATTGTGAAGGTAAGCCCCCTCGATAGACGCAAGCTGGTAGAAGAGATTGCAGGGATATCGGCATACGATGAACAGAAGGAACGCGCTCTCAAGAGGCTCGCTGAAAGTGAAACCAACCTTGGAAAGGTGGATATGCAACTCCAGGAGCGAAGACGCCAGCTAGAGAAGCTCGAAGAGGAGATGACCGATGCTCTCAGACACAAGAACCTTCACGATCAGATAGAGCAGGTCAGAGTTGACAGTATAGCTTGGCGGACCATCAAGGGCAAGAGTAGGATTGAAGCCATCCACGAAACTCTAGCTGAGAGAGCTGATGAGGCAGAGAACCTCTCCAGAGAGCTAGTGGAGGTCGAGCAAGGAATTAAGGACACAGATGTTGAGATTGAAAGCATAGATGGCGAGATCGATCAGATAACCGGCGGGGACTCAGCCAGAATCTCGGAGCAATACGGTGTTGTGTCTGCAGCAGTCGATCATGCAAAGGCAGACCTCGAACGCGTGCAGGGTGATTATGACGTAAAAATGGAAGAACGTAGCTCAGTCGAAGTAGAGATTCAATCAATCCAAGAACAAGTGAATGGGTCAGAGGCACTAATCAAAGAGAAGGACCAAGAGCTTGCGAGACTGGATGAGGAGATACAAAGCTGCTCAAATAAGATTAATGGCCTAGAAGAAAGAATCGAGAAGGAGCAAGCAACGTCGTTTGAGGTCACCCTTCGTCTGCAGGATCTCAACAATCAAATGAGGGCGCTCGATGAGGGTGTTTCTGAGGTTCGGTCAGCTATAAAGGCCGACAGTAAAGAACTTGGGATGACGTACGAGGAGCTTCGTGATTCCACTGAATTGATGGAGAAAACAGAGGAGGAACTTTCGGATCTCCGTAGAGTGATACCTGAAAGACGTGAGAGCCTCAAACAGTCGGAGGAGAATGAGGAGAGGAAGAGAGCCGAAGTCGAGAAGATAGAGTACAGACTTGGGACTGTGGAGGCGGAGGTTCGGGAATCAGCACGGATAGTCGAGAAGACAAGAGAAGAGCTAATTCGTGTACAGGCTAGACAGGATGCTCTGAAAGAGGCTGAGGAGGCTTTTCTTAAGAGGAGACGTGCCATCCGTCGAATACTCGAGTTGCGCGACTCAAAAACTCTGGAAGGTATATATGGAACAGTAGCAGAACTTGGTACCATTGACCCTGAGTATGCATCAGCCATGGAGATAGCGGGGGGAAGTAGGCTTA
>LRSK01000114.1 GCA_001563325.1 Candidatus Thorarchaeota archaeon SMTZ1-83 | reverse complement strand
ATGATTTATGGAACTGACGAGAATGACCCAGACTCTGACGAAGATACAATGACAGATGCGTGGGAGATTGAGAACGGACTGGATCCACTCTCCGATGACGCTGAGCTGGATCCTGATGAAGACATGCTCAGTAACCTGCAGGAGTTCCTTTTGGGGACAGATCCAAACCTCAATGATACTGACTCAGACTCAATGCCGGACCACTGGGAGGTCCAGAACGGTCTGGACCCACTCACTGACGATTCATCCCTGGATCCGGATGGAGACGCCATGACGAACCTACAGGAGTATCTCTCTGGCACAGACCCTCACGAGTATAACATCCCCTTCACAACCGTTGCACTCGGAGGCATCGGTGTTGCAGCTGTAGTCATGACAGGTGGTTTCGTCTTCATCCGAAGAAAAAGCGGTTGAGATGACTAATGGCCTCTACGTGAAGGTCTTCATGACAAGGTCCCATCGGTGCTGGACGTAATCTTGGAGCTCTTTTATCTTGGCCTCATTTCGCTTCGGCTTGAAGAGCATTGAGAATCGCCCCTGCATCTTAAGGAATTCCTCGATTGGCTTCCTCTTCTCAGGGTCTTGGTATCTCTTGCTGTGCCTGCCGAGAATGAACTCATCGCCTATACGTTCCCACATGATCCAATATCCGGTTTCGACTGCCAGCTTCCCGATTTCTACACCCTTCTCCACAGGGTAGTTCCATGCTTGAGGACATGGAAGGAAGATGTGGCCGAACTTTGGCCCCTCGAATTCCTTTGCCTTCTTGATTTTGTCGTAGAGATCTCTGGGATAGGAGGAGTTTGCCGTGAACTGGTAGACTGGTTCATGAGCTGCAACGATGAGGTCCAGCATCTTCTCGGGCTCAGTCTTGCCATACCAAGTCGTGGTAGTCTGCGCATGAAGGGGAGTGGCTCCCGACCGCTGAGTTCCAGTATTGCTGTAGACTTGGTTGTTGTAGCAGACATAGAGGAAGTCTGTTCTCCGCTCTAGGGCTCCGCTGAGAGCCTGTATGCCGATGTCAAAGGTGCCGCCATCTCCAGCCCATACCATGACCTGAGTATGGTCGTTTCCCTTCGCCTTCAGAGCAGCCTTCACTCCTGATGCAGTCGCTGCTGCCGCCGGAAAGGCCGTGTTTAGGACAGGGATACCTAGGCCTGACTTGGGCCAGAGTGATTGTACGACACTTGTACAACATGCCGGAACGACCTGAATCACATCACCTTCTAGAGCCTTGTGAGCGTGTCTGAGAGCGACCATGTCTTGGCAGCCCGCACAAGCGGCATTGCCCTTCAGCACATATTCCTTCAGTGGTAGTTCCTTCGTAGTTACCATTCTCATCACTCCAAAAGGTCATGCCAGGTTTCTTCAGGACCTAGCTCACCGCTCTCAACGGCACCAACTGTGTCCAAGACAATCTGTTTGATGTCATCAACGGTGACATCGCGGCCACCTAGGCCACCAATGTAGCTCTTGATTAAGGGGCGATATTCTGTCGGGTAGAGCGAGGCTCTGATGTCATTCACAACATGGCCTCCGAAGCCATACGACACGCCTCTGTCAAATGCAGCAATACCCTTGACCCTTGAACCCAATTCGCGCATCTTGTCAACTGGGAATGGGCGAATCATACGCATTCTTGCGTTGCCTACTTTGTACCCCTCATCTCTCAATTCGTCGATGGCATCTTTGGCTTCTGCACCCATTGACCCCTGAGAAGTGAAGATGACATCGGCATCATCACACTTGTAGCAGTCAATTGGTCCTCCAAAGTATTTCCCGAAGATCTTCTTGTAGTCGCGCTCTACCTCTTCGAATACCTTGTGCACGTTGAGAAGGCCTTCATGCATGGCGTATCGGAATTCTTGGTAGTATTCTGGAAAGACTATGTTCCCATGGGAAACTGGGTTCTCAGGGTCCATCTTCCAATGTGGTGGCTCGTATGCAGGCAGGAACTTGTCAACCTCTTCTGGTTCCAGATAATCGAATGTTGACAGCGTGTGGCTTAGCACGAATCCGTCTGTGTTGACCATCACAGGCATCAGGACTCGCTCATCCTCGCCCAGCTTGAAAGCTTGGATGACAGTATGATACATCTCATCAACGCTTGAAGCATAGAACTGGATCCAACCAGCATCACGGAAGCTCATAGAGTCGTCGTGAGTGACATGGATGTTCCAGCTTGGTGAAACAGACCGGTTGATATTGTTCACAACAATGGGGAGCCTTGCAGCGGCGGCCCAGTGAATTCCTTCGGCCATCAGAAGAAGGCCGTTCGAAGAGGTCGCAGTGAACGTCCTCGCACCTGTCGAACTGGCTCCAACACATGCAAAGATGGCTGAGTGCTCTGACTCTACACGAATGAACTCACCCTTGTATACTCCATCCTCATATAGCAGCGCAACCTGCTCTGGCACCGTTGTAGCGGGTGTGATAGGGTATGCGGCAACGACTTCGACCCGAGCAGATACAACGGCGCGGGCCGCTGCATAGTTTGCACTCATTAGTTCCGTCTTCATCAGTCACCCTCCTCTCCTGCCCTGACCATCTCAATGCACTTCGGCGGACAGACTTGGGAACAGATGCCGCAACCTTTGCAGTAGTCGTAGTCGATTCGAGGGAAATCCTCCTCATCGATGGATATGACAGCCTCGGGGCAATGTAGCCAGCAAGTACGACACTTATTGCAATTCTCATAGTCAATCTTAGGAGAGAAGATGCGCCAACTGCCTGTCTTTCCTGTGGCCCCGATAGTGGGCTTGGAGTAAGATGTCTTTGGCATCTCAGCCCTGCTCTTCGGTTCGGTATTGATTTCGTTTACCAAGTGACACACGTCCGTTGGAGGCCAGCAAGACCCTGTCTGCGAGCGGTCATATTAGGATTATGATGTATCTAAGAACCTCAATCCATGTTCTCATTGTCTTGAGCATCCGCCAAAGAACCAACGCTTAAGAGGCACTGCAGGTTGTGGCAGTGTGCGTGAAGGATTGACACAGGTGTGAAGTGTGCAGTTCCAAGTGACCCTCGTACAGATGCCATGCGTAGAGGGCAACAGGGAGGAGAACTTCAACTGGGTAAGAGGCTTGCTCCAGAACCACTCCAGCGATACCGACGTGGAGTTCATTGTTCTACCCGAGCTCTTTGCCATAGGATTCAGGTACGATGACTACAAGACCAAGGGGCCGGGAGTGCCGGGCCCCACTAGTCAGTTCATTGAGTCCATCGCAGAGGAGCACTCTGCCTATGTCGTAGGGACAGGGCTAGAGAGCACAGAATCGAAGTTCTACAACACTCTCACATTGGCTACACCTGAAGGCAAGACTCTAGGAACCTATAGGAAGATGCATCCCTTCCAATCCGAGCGAGATGTCTTCGATGGAGGAAAGAAGATTGTACTCTTTGATCTACCTGGAATCAAGGTAGGTGTCGAGATCTGCTACGACATCAGGTTCCCCGAGGTAACAAGAAAGCTAGCCCTTGAGGGAGCAGAGTTGGTTCTAATTCCGGCCGCATTTCCAGATCCCAGAGCAGCTCACTGGGACAACCTTGTCCTGGCCCGTGCTATCGAAAATCAGCTCTTCGTAGCCGCGGCCAACAGAGTGGGCGTGGCCTTTGACAACAAGATGTACTTTGGCCACAGCCAAGTCGTTGATCCATGGGGGGTCAGGCTTACTCGTATGAACTCTGAGCGGCAGATCTTCACGACGGTGGCACACACAGACATGATAGAGTTTGTGAGAGAGCAGATAACATGCTATGCTGACAGAGCACCCTCAGGGTACGAAGAAGTAGAATGGTTCAAGGAATAGATTCGGTTCATCACAAGCATTAAGTGAGTGTTGTAGACTGGGAACGCAAGTCGGAGAGAATGTAGATGGCAGAAAAGCCCTCAAAGAGGATTAAGAAGGCGGTCAAGGCTTGGCTCTCTAGAGAGGGCTCAAAACTCGAGAGTATCTCAAATCCACGTGCCGAGTTTCTCTTCAAAGTGAAGTTCAGACGATTCTTTTTCAATGTCGTCAGACCAAACGAGCAGAACTTCATACAGATTGAGTCACAGGTCATGGTGTCGCCAGAGCACCTCAAGGTCTTGAACGAAGAGAAGATGCGCGATTTCCAGATGCAGGCTGTGAAGTATAGCTTCTCACAAGGAGTCACTCTGGGGTTTGTCCAACCAAGACCTGGACAGCCGGGGCCAAAACCACCCGGGCCAGGGTTTGTAGTGTCAGAGAGAGTCTACGATGATGGGTTCAGCGAAGATAGACTCTGGCAGGCAATGATCAAGGTACATAGCACTGTGGACATGGCCATAGCACTGCTGAATGAGATAACTGGGCACGGAATGAAGCCGCCTCAGGAGTCGACAGACACGGGTCCTGCCTACTATACATAGAGAAGAAGCTCGGAAAATCGAGAGTGTTCAACCTGAGACAGTTTATTATATACTTGGTCCAAGCTAGGCCATGGATGCTCTTCCATTCCAGACCAATCTATAAATGATGGAATGGCATCCAAACGTTGCCAAGTCACCGAATGGAGGCCTTCTGTGTACAGGTCCAGCGACAACTCGTTTCGGCGAAGAATAGGACGGAGGTTGTTTGCTGTGACTGTGCTGATACTGATTATGCTGATGCCTGCTGTCCTTCCGACGAACCTTCAAAGAACCACTGCACTGGAACTTACTCCGGCAACTCGTCCATCTCACTTCCCAGTCATGGCGGGAGTTGACGGTTCGGGAAACGACCTCTCGTCGGCAATGTTCATGACTCGGGAGTCTCTGGGACATCAGATTCAGATTCTCAACACTTACGCCAACACAACGGATCACTCTACATTGCTTGACCTTCTGGAACACCAAATTCCCGGATGGACTCTGTACGAGGTCATTATCAATGTCGAGAACATTACCGCTGCACCTGAGAGGATGTTGGTTGGTAACTACTCGTTGGCAACATACTCCAACTTCTACAGAGTCTGGGAGTATGACCTAGACCTTTACTACGACCATTTAGCACAGGGATTCTACAACATGTCTCACGACGGAGAGCTGCAGAACTTCAGTATCCTGTATGACTCACCCAGCTACGACCCAGGAAACCAGAATCATGCATACCTCGAAGTACGTAGTGATTACTCTAATGGTTCTACAAGTATCACATCGGGAGTTGAGCTATCTGACGTTGGAACCAGTGCAACATGGGTGACTGTCAATCAGACTGCAATTCTAACAGCCGGCAAAGTCTACTTTGCGGTAATCAACGGTAGCCTTCTGCAGGAATCTGCTGGTGAATACCCCAATATCCGTTGGCATTGTGAATCTGGCAGCGGAGTACATAGTACATTCAGGCGGAAAACAAGTGGACCTCCTTATTGGGAGGAACGTCCCTTTGAGGCTTTGGTCAACTACACCTATAGACCATGGAATACCAGCTCCAATCAGGCATTGACATACGACAATCCACAGGTCACTCACATTAGGGGAAACTCAACCGACTTGACAGGGAGCAACTGGGTCTTCAGCTCCAGTATGAATGTTACGTCAGTTTCATTCAGGTCCAACCAATCTGTCTTTGTGAACTGTGACTTGACGTTCCACTATGAGAGGAACGTGACATCTACCGTCGTCTGGTCAGCCGAATCATCTGGTGGGAGTATATACTGGAACGCCACGAGCCTTCTCTCCTATCCTGGTACGACAGGAATCGTTGAAAGGGGATTGAATCTTTCAGTTCAGCCAGATTGGACTGCAACCGGCCTTTACAATATGACAAACCCCTCTGATAGTTATGACCACTTCACCCAGGTCGGAACAGCTGTTACATGCACTCAACTAGCCAATGACACTTGGACGCTTGTGTGTTCCGCTCCGAATTACGTCAGTTCCACCTCCCTCTATGACAGCAGCGATAGTAGTGTGATTGAAGACAAAGCAAGAGTGGACGTATCATTGGATGTGAACTCCACAATTGAGAGTCCTACATCTGTTCCTGCTTCGACTGGAGATGCAAATCTCAGTGTCATCTTTCAAGGCTCCACCGTTCACACTGAGGAGTCACTAGTGTCTGGAGGAGTGGCTCAGCATCAATGGGACATTCAGTCAAAGAGTTCAGGTAACGGCGTCTACACGCTCCAGATTTACTGGTCCAACGGTACTGAAGCAGGATATCTAACAAGGGGTCTGGTCATCTTCTATCCAACCGAACTGACAGCGGCAAGGGCGACGATTAGTTCTTTCACGGACAGCAGTTTCGACATCGGTGCCTTCTTCAACGACACGTTCACTCCAAGTGGACTTAACGGCTCGGTTGCCTCGGTCACCTATTCTTTTGATGCCGTCGTAAACGCTTCAATGTTTGATCATTCCAATGGAACTTGGACAGAAACTGTTGATACATCTGGTATGAGTCCGGGAGTATACGATCTCTTCATCTATGGAGAGGGATTTGCTTTCGAGAATCGTAGTACTATCATCGAAGTCATTCTGATTCATGAAACTCAGGCACTTACCACATTCTGGTCGGAAGGCTCTAACATAACGTTTGTAGAAAACACCGATTTCATTGTCATTTATAGAAGAAGTAACGGGCTGAACATCTCAGATGCCACTGTAAACGTAACATTCCCAGGTGGAATACGTACCCTGACGTGGGACCCCGCGACTGAAACATACAGAACTACATTCAGGGGGAATGATGTACCTCCTGGATTCGGAACTCATTCCTTATCAGTACAGGCATGGAGTCCAGGCCATCAACCTCAGTCAGACACCTCTCAAACACTCACCCTAACTCGAGAACCTACACTTCTCCAAGTTACGTGGACTGACAGCAACAGCATCACGTATCTAAATCACACCATCCTCTCCGTGGAATACCTGATGAGTAACACCACTGCCATTCCGCAGGCTTCAGTGAACGTGACGATTGGTTTGACCACTTGGGATCTGACTTGGAATGATACATCAATGGCCTATGAGATTATGTTCAACGGTACAGACTTGGAAACTGGCCTAGGTACGCATAATCTAGTCATTCAGGCTTGGAAGCATGGCTACATGGGGAAGACCGACTCTTCAGAAATCCTCTCAATCACAGACGAACCTACTTACATCGTGCTGTCATGGGCGCAGCCAAATCTGAACAATGTCAGCTACTTGCAACAGACGAGTCTCTATGCCAATTATACAATTGGGAACGGGAGCGCCGTTCGAAATGCTGTGGTCAATGTCACAATTGGTGGTCAATCATGGTCGATGTCCTGGAATGAAACTCTCGGAGTCTATGAGAAGGTATTCACGGGCATGGACGACCCACCAGGGTTCGGCATTCATGGCCTGACTGTCAAGGCTTGGAGATTCGGATTTGTGAACAAGACTGACACCGGCCAGCAGCTAATCGTGAGGAAAGAGCCAACCACGCTTAGTGTAAGTTGGTCACCTTCGTCTTCAATCACATATGTACAGTCCGCAACGCTATCCGTAGTGTATGCTACAGAGGGAGGAATGAGGATAGACGGTGCAACTGTGAATGTGACCATTGGAGGTACGACTTGGACCCTCAGATGGGACATCGTCGATCAGGATTACAAGATGAACTTCAATGGTACAGACGTCAACCCGGGTTTTGGTTCACACGGTCTAGGAGTGTCTGCATGGAAACTAGGTTACGCGAACCAGTCTGATACTTCGGAAACGCTCGCGATTGATCTGGAATCCACCACTATCTCCTTTGCTTGGTCCGAGGGCAAAAACATCAGCTACATCGGTTACACCGTCCTTTCGGTCTACTATGACATGACAAGCAATAGCAGCATCATCAGGAATGCCATTGTGAATGTCACATTCAATGCCAGAATTCTTTCATTGAGATGGAACGAATCCGCCGCAGCCTATCAGATTCGCTTCAACGAATCTGACCCTCAGCTGGACATAGGCACTTACGGTCTTTCTGTACTAGCTTGGAGATACGGATTCGAAGACGTTCTCAACACTGATGAGGAACTGACGATCCATGAAGACATAACATCACTCCTTGGTTCTTGGAGTCTGCCTCATCAGAATGACATTTCCTACCTGCAGGAAACGGAATTCCGTGTTTCTTACAGGATGAGCAACACGACGCCCATCTCTGATGCAATTGTGAATGTGACGATTGGCGGACAGACTTGGGACCTGCATTGGAACCCTGTGCTGGAACAGTACACGATTCAATTCAACGGAACCGATTCGCTTCCAGGATTCGGCTCACACAGTTTCTTGGTATTGGCATGGCGTGCCAACTTCACGAGAAGTACTGATACCACTCAGACACTTACGATTGGCTTTGAACCTACCGCCATAGGGGTCAGCTGGTCAGACGGCCAGATCATCACCTATGTGCAGAACACGGTTCTAATCGTAGACTACTCCCTCGCTAGCAATACGCCGATTCCGGGAGCTACAGTGAACGTTACAATAGGTCTGGACACCTGGGAGCTCCTGTGGTACGAATCGGACGGAACGTATAGAATAAGATTCAATGGATCAGACAATCCCCCAGGGCTAGGTGTCCACAATCTCAACGTAACCGCATGGAAATACGGATACAGTGTTCAGATTGAAGATACACAGACACTTGATATGAGGACTGAGCCTACGAACCTGGATGTACAGTGGGCGCCAAGTAACACGATCACCTACTTATCCCATACCACGGTTTATGCCAACTTCACAACGAGCAATGGCACGGTCATACTAGGGGCGACCGTGGAAGCAGTCATCGGAGAAGAATTCTGGGATCTAGTCTGGAACGTTAGCATGCGAGTCTATCAACTCCAATTCAATGGAACGGACTCTCCCCCAAGCTTGGGTATACATAATCTGATTGTTAGGGCCGTTAAATCTGGGTACACGACAGCCGTCGACAACACACAAACCCTGACGATTGAGGTCGAGCCTACTCTGATTTCAGTATCGTGGGACCTTGAGAATGGCAACGATATCACCTATGTCCAGAGTACTATTATCTACATCAACTACTCGATTGGAAATGGGACTTCTATTGATGGGGCCAATGTGAATGTGACGATAGGTGGAGATTTCTGGACACTGAGGTGGAATGACACACTGGGCCTCTATCAGCTGCAGTTCAATGGTACGGACTCTCCTCCAGGTTTAGGAATCCATACCCTGAACCTTCAAGCATCCAAGTGGGGATATGCAAACAACTCTGATGCTACTTCATTGACAATACAAGTAGAGCCGACGCTAATCGCCCTCGTATGGCACGTCACGTATCAGAACAACGTAACGTATATCGAGCAGACTCTGCTTTACGCGAACTACTCTATGAGCAACGGAACACCAATTGAGGGAGCACAAGTCAACGTTACGATCGAGTCTGACACATGGAATCTTCTTTGGAATGATAGTCTAAGCATGTATCAAATCATGTTCAATGGAAGTGATGCTCAGCCGGGTCTGGGGTCATTCACACCAATCATCGAAGCGTGGAGATTCGGCTACGCAAATCAGACTGCATCAACCTCATTGCATGTGCGCCCCGAACCGACCACACTCACTGGTGATTGGTCTTGGGTGGAGTTCGAGTGGACCGAAACGAGGCTCCTCTTCCTTGACTATCTTGACTCTCGCGGGGCTCTCATCGGCCAAGCAACTCAGAAACTGGTCTGGGTGAATGGTTCAGAGGAAACCCTACTCGGGACAGGTGGAACGTACAGGATCCTACTCGACAAGAGATTTGACCTAGGGTATCACTTCGTCATCGCAAACGTGAGCAAGTACGGATATGAACCGGGTTATAATGATACGATAGCCTTCTCAATCATTGCTGCAAGCACATACATGGCAGTAGACTGGAGTTCGAGCTCTGCTGATTACCTAGGGGGATTCAATCTCAGCGTCTACTATGCTCTAAGTTCGAGCGGGATGTGGGTGCCGACTGGAGACATTCAGGCGACGGGTTCGATCAACCTCACCATCGACGGGACCACTGTACTTCAACTCAATAGCTCAGGTGTTCACTGGATTGCGAATCTAACAAGCGCATCTCTAGGTCTTGGCCCCCATACTATGTTAATTCAGGCTTGGGCCTACGGTTATCAGAATCAGAGTGACACTTCAATTCTCACCGTGAATCCAGTGGCTACGGCACTCTCATACAATTGGAATCCTGCCAACGTCACCATCGAATACACTGAGTACCTCAATCTGACAGTGGACTACACGTACTACGGCGGCGATGTGCCGCTCAGCGCCTTCGTGAATGTCACGATAAATGGGCGCACCTTCAACCTCACCTACGTAGCAGGGTCCTGGGAGGTGTCTCTCGCTGGTTCCGACATAGGGATTGGGGTCTTTGACGCCACGATAAGCGCATGGGAGCCCGTATACCAAAGTCAGTCTGCAGTTCGTGCCGGCGTAAACATAACAGCCGCTCGGAACACGTTCTTTGTGAATCCCTTCGGGCCGTCGGTCAGCTACGTTGAGAATGTGGGATTCTCCGTCACCTACACGCAAGACTACCAACCGATTCTAGGGGCCAATGTGACACTTACACTGAATGGCACTAGACTTCAGTATCTCATCTACAATTCCACCGACGAGAAGTGGCATCTCGCACTAGCCGCTGCGGACATAGGACTTGGTGTCTGGAATGTGACTGTAAACGCCAACAAGACTGGGTACGAGCCGGGTGTTTCATGGCGGATTCTTACTGTTGAAGAGGACATCCCAATCCTTACGCCTTCATGGATACTGCTTCAAGTTGACTACATCACTCCAGTCGTGTTGACGATTGGGGTCAACACATCGGATAGCGCACCATTGATTGATGCCACAGTCTGGTTCACCATGGCAGGGAGCACAGAAATGGCAATCCATCTTGGTGATGGAGAGTACTTCATGGATCTAGGGCAATACATACCAATTGGCGTGTACTCAATCAACGTCACGGTCGCACGATTCGCTGTTAGAACCACAACTGTGTTCGCAACGTTGAACGTGACTCTCGCGGCGGCCAATATTCAGTTGGACTATACCAACACAACGATCTACTACGACGAATTCCTGAATCTGAATGTGTCGTATACGATGATGAATGGGAGCTACATCCCCGGAGCAACGTACTTGCTCACAATCAACGGGACTCCGCATGCCTACACTTGGAATGCAGACCATTGGGAATCTACGATCGATGGAACGACCCCTGGAATTGGCCTGTTTCGTTGCGTGTCCAATCTTTCGGCATATGGGTTCTATTCACTCATGGATGAGTTCTTCATGGAAGTCATCCCGATTCCGACTTATGTCAATATCACCGGCCTGACTTCGAACTATGTCAACAGCACCATTGCACTAGAAGTATCGTACTTCGATGCTAGAAAGTCCTCACTCATAGATGTGGGTGTGCTGGATGTGGTGTGGCCAGATGCCTATTCACTCATGAATCAGGGAGTTGGTAGAGTCAGTGTTCTTCCCGACACGAGTCTGCATATTGGCAACCATACTCTGAGCTTCACTTTGACAAAGACCGGGCACGAGGATGTACATGAGGAGCTCACACTGGAGCTCTTGCCCATCCCAACGTCCCTGATTGTTGATAGTAGCATAAATGAATACACAAACGAAACTGTCGTTGTGTCTGCTTACCTCAATGACACGCACAACAGCCGTCCAGTGTCTTGGGCCAGTTTGGAGATGAAGTTCAGAGGTTCAAACTACTCCATGGAATTCGAGGCCACTACTCAGATGTACACTGTTGAGATTTGGCTGAGAACGTCAATTCCGATAGGCGAATACGACATCACATTCTTTGCCACTGCGATAGACTGTGTTGATGCCTCACAAAACGCCACGCTCTTCATCCATGATAAGACTAACTACTTGTTGGCTATTGCATTGAGTGCCGATGAGGGAACAGAGGGCGAAGACATTGTGGTGACAGCCACCGTAACCGATTCGGGAACTCCTGTATCAGGAATAGAAGTTAGATTCGTGTTCACTGTGACTCCTCGTGATGGAGTCCCGTACGACATAACAATGACAGGGGTAACTGGTAGCGAGGGAATAGCCCAAGTAGGCTTCGAGCTTCCTCAGGGAGCCGCTCAAGTTGAAGTGCAAGCGGCAACCATCGCCTCACGAACTGCTTGGGCCGCTCATAGCGATGCCCAGATTGTAACAGTCAATCAGGTGGAAGGCAATCCTCTCTTTGGACTGCTTGGCGACCCCCTTGTTCAGCTTATGATTGTCGTTGTATCCGTAGCGGCCATAGGCGGTGTGACTCTAAGGTCGCGTAGAAGAAAGCCTACTGCGAGAGTTCGAAACGTTACCTCGATACTACAGCAGCTTGCATTCTATGTCAAAGCGGAATTCTGTACTGTGTTCAGCTTCGGTGACAGAAAACACATACTTGTGCGGGCACTGGAATCTAGTCCCGAAGCATATCAAGTCAGAGCCATCAGTTTCTTGGCTCAAGAGGAGCTAGTCGGGGCGCTTGAGCTAGTTGAGGATTCGGAATCCTCAGTTGGCATTCACGGTCTAGAACTCTACTTCTATGCTGGAAAGCGACTAATCGGCGTACTTGCTGCTAGTGAGATGGTAGACGATGCTGCAAAGACTGAGCTCCGTTCTTTGGTGGATGCGTTCGAGAAGGAGTATGAAACCGAACTCCTAGATTGGCCGAACACCCTCAAGAAGTTCGAAACTGATTGGGTCATTGTGGGACCGGACAGTAGCGAAGCAGAAGGTATCAAGGCGCTCATCTTCACCAATCCCCAAGGGCTGACCCGTGCAGAGATCGCGGAAATATCTGGGATTCCACCACAAAGAGCTAGCAAGCTAGTCAAGAACATACTAGAACTCGACCGAAGCTTCTCAGAGGTAAAATCAGGACGTAAGAAGGTCATTGTCTACGAAGCAGGTGAGCGTGCCGAAAAATAGTAAGGCGACACCCGCAGTTAATTGATATACCCAAGATGCCGAGAGTTAGGATGCTATGAACGCATCTGCGAGGAGCCTTCATAGATGCCGAATCGTACGACGTCCTCCTGAGTCGCGAACGATTAATCGCATGTGCCTTCGGTTCATTTTCGGCAGAAGGTAGAAAGCGGGATGCGAAATAGATGTCAGATAGGCCTTTGTTACGCAATAGAGGGAAGAGAATGAGAAAAGCCGCGTTGACAGCATTCATCGCATTGTCTATCATATTGGCCATGATCCCAGCGGCAGATATTATGCAGAAGGAAGCGGCATCAGATGAACAAAAAGCCGTGCTGGATGATTTGAAGGCTAGAGTTGCGTCTGAGGGTGGTGCCGGGAATCCCACTCAATCAGTCCTTTACTTGAGTAGGGTGATAGACGGGCAATCTGTGCTGCTCCTGAACTCCTTTGTTGATTTGAACGCGCATACGGAGCTAATCGATCTCTCCAGCTATCAGGAACCAGGGTGGACACTATTCAAAGCGACTGTCACTGCCAACAACATCACCGCTGCACCTGAAAGGAAGTCGGTTGGGAACTACTCATTGGCAACTTACTCCCTCTTCTACCGGATTTGGGAGTATGACCTCGATCTTTACTATGACCATCTTGCACAAGGATTCTACAACATGACACATGACGGACAGCTGCAGAACTACAGCATCCTTTATGATTCCCCTAGCTTTACTCCAGGCCCTCTTGATCAGGGCTATGCCTATCTGGAGATTCGCGCAAACCACTCTGACGGATCCACAACCTTAGCAGCAGGCGTCGAAATTCAAGATGTGGGCACGAGTGCCACTTGGATAAATGTCAGCCAGAGTTCAATTCTCAGTGCCAACGAAGTGTACTATGCAGTCATTAACGGGAGCCTATTGCAGGAAGCAGGAGGTGAATACCCCAATATCCGTTGGTATTGCGAATCTGGTAACGGACAGTTCAGTACATGGAGACGTACGAGCAGTGGAGGCTGGGAGGACCGTCCATTTGAAGCTCTAGTTAACTACACGTATATTCCTTGGAATCAGACATCGAACTCCGCATTGCAGTATTCGGACTATTCAGGTATTGATCTGAAACTCAACGGAACTGAGGCTAGTGGCCTTTCATCTACCTTGAGTCTGAACAGGAACATAACTAGCATTCAGTTCGATAGCAACC
This sequence comes from Candidatus Thorarchaeota archaeon SMTZ1-83, assembly GCA_001563325.1. The sequence continues at coordinate 4,783 of LRSK01000114.1, read as the reverse complement.
AGTCAGTCAGTATCTACTACAATCTTACGCTCTGGTACAGACAAAACGCGGCATCAACCACCAGTTGGGAGGCGCAAACGTCAGGAGGTCCTGTCTATTGGAACGCAACAACTGTTACTTCGTATCCGACGATGGCTGGAATTTACAACAGGTACCTTAACGTTTCTGTACCGCTTGGCTGGACGACTACGGGGCTCTACAATAGTAGCAGCGCCGTCAATCATACAGAATACATTAGGTCAGCCAATAACGTAACATGCTCCCATATGACAAGCGAAACATGGACACTGACCTTCGATGGCCACAACTACGTCACAGATATTCGAACATTCGATTCTTCCGATGATAGTGAACTACTGACCATGGCAAGCATTCTCGTGGACATGGACATCAACTCAACAATCGAAGACCAAAGCGCCAACGGCGTGAATACGGGCACTACAAACTTGACGGTTCTGCATGAGGGTTCGACTGTATACGCACCTTCGCTGGGAGGCGTTTCTGGAGGACATTCTCAGTACCAGTGGGACGTTGAAACTGCATCGGACAACGGTACGTTTCTGATACAGGTGTATTGGTCAAACGGGACGGAAGCAGGCCTGCTTATGAAGCAGATGACCATATTCTACCCCACCGCATTGACATCAGTCACGCCCATCATCATAAGAGCCAACACCGATAGCAGCTTCACTGTCACGGTGCAGTTTGATGACGAATTCAATAGTGTGGGAATCAGCAGCCCCGATGCGGTCTTGACCTACGACTATCGTTCTATAGTGAATGACACCATGAACGACCTTGGAGGTGGAACATGGAGCGTAGATGTAGACACCCTGAATAATGCAAGTGGTACCGACACTTTCACGGTATATGCAGTGGGTCCTGCAATCCAAAACAGGTCCATTGACATCACTGTTACCTTGACTCACCAGACGAGTCTGCAGCTCGAGTGGATATCCGATACATTTGATTGGACGCAGTACTCAATCTTCCGGGTCAACTACACTCACGATAGGGATGGTTCACTCATCACTGATGCTGACCAGTTGGACGTCAGCGTAGACGGTTCACCTACCTTCTTGCATGGCACGAATGGGACCTACTGGATTGAGTTTAACAACACATTCGATTTGGGAACTCACAACGTCTTCGTGAACATCAGCAAAGCTGGGTATGACCATGTCAGTGACAATACCGCAACATTCACAATAGAGGAGGCTCCTACGAGCATGGTCCCGACCTGGGACCCAGCCAACGTCACCATAGACTACAATCACGCACTGAACCTCACCCTGAACTACACATACCAGGGCGCGCCTGTTCCTGGATCGGCTACTGTCAATGTGACCATAGGGGGTAGCACATTCGATCTCTCATTCAACGGAACAGACTGGGAGGTTTCAATCACAGGATGGAGTCTTGGCCCTGGTTTGCATGATGCAAACATCAGTGCTTGGCTCTATGGATATCAAGCTCAGTCTGCCTTGAAACTGAACATCAACGTGACAGTCAGTGCATCTCAGCTCGTTGTGAATCCATCATGGACAGAAAACACAGTTCTCTATGATGAGATTCGACTTCTCTGGGTGAATGTAACTTTTTCAAACGGCACGTTTACAACTGATGCCACTGTGGCTGTCACCGTATTGGGTGTCCCATATGCAGCAACGAATCTTGGAAATGGAACCTATAGGATTCCTATCGGTCCAGTAAAGTCACTGGGAACCGGATTTCTGGTCAATCTGACAGTTTCAAGAATCGGATTCGACAAGGCTGTTGTTCCACTGTCCCTAAACGTGACCGCTATACCTAGCACAGTGACGGCGACTGGGACGTTCTCTATGTACTGGGACGCCTCCTTGACGTTCAACGTCACATTTCGTGATGCTAGAAATGGCACTGGCATCTTAGTGGATGCCATAGTCTTCGGTTGGCATGCCGCGGGCGAAAGCTGGGTTCAAGTGTCACCGAGTCTGATCAGCGTGACAATCCCAAGTACGGGAATGACCACCGGGAGCTACACTCTCAATCTCACTATCCAGAAGGCTGGCTACTTCGACAATTTCACGCAATTGACCATACAGGTACTGCCAGTATCAATCAGCCTTCAGTTCCTTGACCTATTCGAGGAGTACGAAAACGAAACAGTCTGGATATCTGCCACCATCCAGGATGACTTTCACACATCTGCAGTGAACTGGGGAGTCGTAACTCTCGACTTCGATGGCACCAATTACTCCATGCCTTACAACTCGATTACTTCCACCTATAGGTATGGATTGTGGTTGAGCTCATCATATCCGCCCGGTAATTACACGTTTCATATCATAGCTTCGGCGCAGAAATGCAATTCAACCCGGAAGATGGGTAATCTCACAATCTTGTCCAAGGTCCACACTCTACTGATGTTGGTAGAGCTTGATACAGACATCATAGGTAATGTAATCCCAGTCACGGTCAACGCATCAAGGAGTGGAGTACCAGTCCCAGGACTGACGATTACGGTCTATGCCAGATTCAACCTTACTGATGGAGAGCCTATTCTAGTCTTTAGGTCAGACGAAACTGACGTGGATGGTGTGGCGGAGGTCAACATTGATGTGCCTGCTAGTGCGACAGGTGCCTATGTATGGGCTGAATACGCAGGATCCCGGCAAGAATGGCCAGCATCCACCGCCCCGGTGGCTATCAGTGTCACTCCTCAGAACATCCTCGGTATTTTCCTCTTCTTGATACAACAGCCACTAGTGTTGTTCCTTATGGCAGTCGTAGTAGTTGTTGTAGGAACTAGGTCGCTGTGGAAAGGGAAACTTCAGCCAAGAAGATTCGCAGCAAAGTCCAGGCTTGAAAAACAGCTGGAGGCGTTCATGGAACTCGAAATGGTACAACACTTCATGGCGGTCTACACAGACAGAGGAACCTGCGTATTCTACCATCCGTTTGCGCAGAGTAGAATCCAGCCGGACCTCATCAGCGGTTTCATTGCGGCGATAACTAGTGTTTACGGAGAGATCAAGGGCAATGGGGTCCAAGGTTCTCTCGAAGAGATCAACTATCAAGGACTACGTCTGAACAGCTACAGTGGTAGATACATCATCGGGATAATGATAGTTGAGGGAGAAATGAGTGCTCGTCTGAGAGACAGGCTTCAGTTCTTCGTTGAGATCTTTGAAGATCAATACGAGTCAGACCTCGAAGGTTGGACAGGGCTTGTCGACTGCTTTGACCCCGAATGGGTTGTTTCGAATCTCAACACTGCGTTCAATTATGATTGGATGCTTCCACATCATATAGATCCCAAGGTGAAGTTGAAGGGACCCGAGAAGAAGATAGTGAAGCTGATCAAAGACTTGTACGGCAGAAACGAGTTTCTAATTCGGGACATCCTGACCAAAGCAGCGAATAAGCTCAAGACCACTGAGGCCGAGGCATTCGATATCATCCTCCGTATCATGGACCAAGGTGCTATCTACCCAATCGGAGTACACACAGTGCTTCAGCGGCAGGGATTGGGGATTGCTGATGAGGAGGAAGAAAGCATCTATGAAGTGAAGACCACTCCTGAAATCGATGAGCCTGAGATGCCGCCTGAAGTAGAGGAACCTGAGAAAGTCGAAGACGTAGCTGAACCCGAAAAAGTCGAAGAGGTAGCTGAACCTGAGAGAGTCGAAGAGGTTGTTGAGCCTGAGCCAGTGGATGAACCACCACCTGAAACGGAAGAGGCTCTAACTGAGGAAGAGAAGTTCCTTAGAGAGGTTGAGGACCTGATCTCAAAGGATAAGACCGACTCGGAATAGGCTCATCCGAGCACCCCTTATTTGACTCAAGAAGAATCGTCAATTGTATAGAATCCCGACACTTGGAGACCACTACAATGCCCTGGAACATTGACAACTACTACATCATGAACAATCGCGTTCTCCAGGTAGAAATTTCGATTCCGCTCATGGATTTCCTCTACGCAGACATTGAGGATGTCAAAGATACGTGGATAGAGATGCTGGGTCAGTTCGTGAATGAACATCCAGACTATGAGATGTCGTGGGAGATGCAGCCCAAAGAGAAGAATGCTCTGGTTCTTGTGAGGATTGCAAAAGCCGGGGAGCTCCCCGAGTTCAGCAGGAAAGAGACAAAGGATGCAATCGCGGCTGCAGATGCTCTGTTTGAGAATTCCAAGTAGCTCTACGGCAGGACAACCAGTATTCTCGCGTTCAGTGCACCAAAGGATTTGTACGAGTTCCGTCGACGAAAGCAGCTATTCGAGCACGAGTAGTAGTCAGCTCTTGTGCAACCTCGAGGCCTTCCTCTAGATCACGCACTGGGATACAGTGCATGTTCTCTTCAACCAGCGAAGAGCGCATCCTAGAACATAGAATCAGGCTTCGTGACTCCAAGACTTTCAAGAAATACCGCGCCCTCTCATTCCCCACTTCGAAGCCAGGTTCAACTTGAAGGAGCAGGTCCCTCTCAGAGCCTGAGCGTGACACACCGTTCAAGAATCCATCGGGACCGACCCCCATGCTGCATTCGGCCACCAGCACAATGACTCCATCCCGACGAGTCGCCTGAAACCCTGCATTGAGAGCCTCAACCGCGCTGTAGAGAGTGCCATCACTTGGGAAACCACCAGCGCTAACGACAGCTATATCATACCTTTGCCCTAAAGCGACATTTGCAAGACTCTGAGCGGCGGACACTCCAAGTTCCCAAGATTCGGTGGGACTTCCGGAGTACACCTCGGCCACGGTTCCTTTCCAGTCCTCAACTGAATTGAGGATGAAGT
>LRSK01000113.1 GCA_001563325.1 Candidatus Thorarchaeota archaeon SMTZ1-83 | reverse complement strand
GACCAGCGGGCGAGTGCCTTCCATGTCCTGAAGACTCTTCGTGTTTTGGATCCTGCTGTGGGGGAAGGCGTATTCCTACTCGCTGCAGCAGAATGGCTAGTCAGGACTCGAATGGAGCTCGGAGATAGACTGTCTGAGCAATCCATGAAGCAGGAGATTGTGAGAGATTGCCTCTTTGGAGTGGACATTGACGAGGGGGCCTTGGAGAACTGTAGAAACGCCTTGGGAGAATGGGCTGGAGTTGGTAATGATGATTCAATCCTCACCCACATCCGACACGGGAATAGTCTAGTTGGATGGGTCGAGGCTCCGTCCGGGTTCGGAAACGCTAGCAGAGAAACCCTCGACGACCTGCTTTGGAACTTCCTCAGTTCGAAGCAGCGTCAGCAACCTCGACCGACTTCAGCGTCGATGATGCCGTTCCATTGGGGAATCGAGTTTCCTGAAGTAATAGCATCTGGATTCGACGTGGTCCTGGGGAACCCGCCTTACGGTAACATCCTCTCCAGCCTAGAGAGACATCTGATATCGCGGACGCGCCGGTATGACATCAGCACAGGTAGGACGGGGACTTGGAACAGCGCAGCTCTGTTCATTGCTCGGACTCGCTCTCTGCTGAGAGAGGGGGGTCACCTTGGCTTCCTGATTCCGAATAGCGTTCTCCGAACAAGGCAGTTCAAACGGGCAAGGCAGTTCCTCTTGAGAGAGATGAAGATGTGGCTCATCATCGATGAGGCAAACCCGTTCACCGATGTTACTCTCGAGATGGTTAGTGTGTTCTGCCGGGCGGAAAAGTACGATGGGAATCACGAAATCAAAGTAATATCAAGGCGACCAGGGATTGATTGGGAAGGACAGGTTCCTTGGAAGGTACTTGCCTCGAGCGGGGTCTTTCCACTGTACTATGACTCGATCCTGGCCAGTATGATGAAGAAGGCCACGAAGGGCTGGATCACAGCAAGCCGAGGAAGAGACATCCCAAAAGCTCATGTTAGGGACGGAAAATCAAGACGATTCAGCGTCCCATATGCCACGAGTGGTCGGAGCGTCAAGCGATACAAACTGGACTCGCGGCACCTCATCTATTCCGACATGACCTTCAAGAGGGACAACGGACTCCTAGAGTCATACGACAACGAGTTCCTGATATCAACAAAGAACTACCCGTATCCCAGGTGCGTGATGAAACCTAAGGGAGTGATTCACGGAGGTGGTGCGGTTAGAATCATTCCTATGAGAGATGGAGTGGACCTTGAGTCGCTTGGTCTAATCTTGAACTCTCGACTAGTTCGCTATCTATGCCTGAGATACTTGACAAACTACTCACAACTGACAACTTGCCTGAACACTGGGATAATGGAAGAACTGCCACTTGTGTTTCCGGATAATCGGATGCCATTCTCTGTGCTCTTCAGAGCTTTGGAAGCTCTGTATGATGATTCGTACGCAGCGAATCCAGACAGCATTCACTTCTTGGAGAAACTCTCTGACGCACTGGTATACGAACTGTTTCTCCTTGATTCTGACTCGCTCGCTCGTGCCGTTGAGGAAAGACTGTCAGATGCTGGCGACAAGCTGAAGCCTAAAGAGTTGTCTGAGATGCTGCAGGATGAAACCATTACATCCCTTTCCGACAATATATTTGGCTCACGACTCGTCAGGGAGGTTGAGGGCTCCTATAGAATGCACTAGATTTCGAAGTCCCCATCAATTCCTTCAGGTTGCACGAAGTCTGCAAGACGTCCCTCTTCCTCGAGTTGTGTCATCCAGTCAATGTATGTCTTCTCGAGGTCCCCTCTGATCGACCTCTGTAGCATGTCAGCTACTTCCGACAGAGACAATTCTGTTGTATCTATGTCTGTTACTTCCTCTTCTCCAAAAGACTCATGCGCATCAAGCTGACACACACCTAGCACTTCGGCTTCCACATTCTCCGCAACCTTCTCCATGGTCCAGCCACGACGCATTAGGCGATGCTTCAGAACCTCAGGGTGTGTTCTGAGCACGAACACGTGACTGACCGCCGAATAAGGTACTAGGTCTATGTAGTGACCCTCAACAATGGCCTCTTTGTCAAGCTCTAGAATCTTCCCTTCTATGGCACTCACAAGACAGTCTTCATCTATGACGCCAGTATCGCGTTCATCATCGTGTGATGATACACAGTCAGCCTCCAGAGCCAACTCCCCAAGAGATATAACTTGAAGGTCGAGTCGGTCCCCCAAAATCTTGGCGACCTCTGTCTTCCCTGTGCCAGGAGTACCTCCAATAAGAATCACAGACATGCCGCCGTTGACGAGCGTTCGTCTTATGGACCTACCGATAGAAACCAACAGCGAAGCAGCTTGACAGGGCTTTCACCAATAAGATAGTCAGAAGACTGCGCTTATAAGCCGATGACAATCAGTAGTAGACATCGAACGAATAGGAGCAACACGATGTCAGAAGGTTCACCAAGTCCAAGTGTCAAACGACTTCCATTGTTAGTTTCTTTGATATTGGTCGTATTGGCTGTCATTACTTGGTGGATCAACACAGTTCTAGCCATGATTCTTGTCGTTTCAGCGCTTTTCGTGTTTGTAATCGGAGCCTGCACTGGACCTCTCGAACAGGTGCAAGTACAGACGTATGAAAGAAGAAGGCGGATATACAGAGAATGGGACACCATCCCGGTAGAGAGGCTTGATTTGCTTGAAGAACAGATGAGAGAATCGCTCAAGCAGTTCTCGACGGAAACTGAGGAAGAGGGATTTGAGATTCCTGTTGACGAAGTGGAGAGCGAGTCCATAGGACTGGTTCACGACATACCAGTCGAGGTAGTAGATGGAATCGGAAGGTCCTTCGGAAAGAAACTTCGAGCCGCCGACATGTCAGCCCTAGACGAACTCGCGGCGGCGGATTCGAAACAGGTAGCGAAGATATGCTCGATTGAGAATAAGGAAGCGGAAGCCTGGATTGCTGACGCAAAGGCGATAGTCGAAGGAGCCGGTGTGACTAGCATTCTCGAGTTAGCGATGTCGGACCCAGAAGAACTCCTCCAGAAGGTGAAGGATGCACTAGAGGAAGGTCTCTTCGAAGTTCCAGAGGGTCACGATTTCACAATCTGGGCTGCACGTCATTGGATTGCGGCCGCAAATGAACACATAGTGCTTACACCTGAGGACATTAGGAAATGGTCAGAGGACAAGCCGTAGCTTGTCGGCATTTAGCACCGCTGCGGCACAAGCCATAAAAGACGACCAATTTCCTGTCACAGAATCACCCCGAAGTGAAGTGAAGAGCTTCATGACTGTTGACTACGCCATAAGACTGTTTGAGAAAGAAGACATTGATACAGTCATCGAAATAAACCAGTTGACCCTTCCCGAAAACTACCCAAGCTCCTTCTTCATGGGGCTTCACAGTCATGCCCCTAAGGCGTTCTTGGTAGCGGTGATTGATTCCAAGGTAATCGGCTACATAATGTGCAGAATAGAGAGGGGTATCTCCTCGTTCCGAAAACCCTACCCTGTGAAGAGAGGACACATTGTTTCTGTGGCGGTCCTAAGGGATTATCGGCGGCACGGGATCGGTACACAACTGGTAAAGAAAGCAATGAAGGCCATGGAACATTACGGTGCTTCCGAGTTCTTCCTTGAGGTTAGAAAGAGCAATACACCAGCTGTGTCAGCCTACGAGAAGATGGGATTCGAGGTGACTAGAGTCCTTCGCGGATACTATCGAGATGGGGAAGATGCATATCTCATGGCCAAGCAGGAGTCCGACGCAAAGGATGAGGATTCCAATGTCTGATGAGATATCAGTGCCGCTTGTCCCCGAGTGTTCTGCTTGTATGATTGAGAGCTTGAGAATCCTGATTCCTCTACTTGCAACCGAAGAAAAGGAGCAATATGACCTATATTCGTTTGCGTTCTCCAGACTTGCTGAAGGATTCTCCAAGTCACTAGATCCCATAGAGATATCCGTTTCTCTATATCGGGGGCTCTATAACAAGATGGGGGTCAAGGATCCGTATTCCTCCTTGAAGAAGCAGAGCGTCGAGGCCGCGAAAAAGGCGCTGCCCCCAATCGACAGGCATGTTTCGGGACTCGAGGGGTCAGAGAAGCTGAGAGCCGCATTGGCTGCATCAATAGCTGGGAATGTCATTGACTTCAATACAGCTGGACATGATCCGAATCTGAATGACTTGCGCGGCATCTTCGAAGAAATCTTGGAGTCTGGCTTCGCCATTGATGACTCCTCTAAGTTGTGGGAGTCCCTGAAGACCAGAAGAGGGAAGTTGCTCTTTCTCGGAGACAACGCTGGTGAAACCCTCTTCGATATCCCTCTTGTGCGGCTCGCGGTGGACCTAGGCTGGGACGTCACCTATGTTGTGAAGATGCGGCCCATGGTGAACGACGCAGTAGAGGAAGATGTACGTGGAACTGAGCTAGAGAAGCTGGCCACAATCGACAACACCGGCGCGTGGGCGCACGGCGTTCCAAAGAAGTGGGTTAGCGATGAGTTTCTCAGGCTGGTTGCAGACAGCAATTTGGTGATATCCAAGGGGCAAGCAAACATCGAAACGTTCCCAGAGATCCAGCGAGAGTTCTCAGTTGAAACCTACTACGTCCTAAGAGGAAAGTGTCCTCACATATCCGCGGCCGTAGGTGCATCAAAGGGACAGAACGTAGTCCTCAGGCGGCCAGGAACAGAATGAGTAGACAGAATACTTTGCGGTGTATCTCACTATCGTGACGGTCAGCAGGCCGCCGGAAGGTAATCTTTAAATGCATAACCCGAAGTCCAAACACAGTTTTATTTGGAGCTCCCAAATCACGATAGTTAAGGTGGAGATATTATCATGAGTCAGCAAGTACCGGTTATTGTGCTCAGAGAGGGCACAGAAAGGTCTCGTGGCCGCGATGCTCAAAGAAACAACATCATGGCCGCGATTGTAATTGCAGAAGCCGTCAAGTCCGCCCTGGGCCCAAAAGGCATGGACAAAATGCTCGTGGACTCATTCGGAGATGTGACGGTTTCTAACGATGGTGCAACAATCCTGAAAGAGATGGATGTTGCGCATCCGGCTGCCAAGATGGTAATCGAGGTGGCAAAGACAGTCGACGATGAAGTCGGCGACGGCACGACAACCGCCGCTGTGCTCACGGGTGACCTTCTGAAGCAGGCGGAAGCTCTGCTCGATCAGAAGATACATCCGACCACAATCATCAGCGGCTATCGCAAAGCAGCAGAGAAGGCACTCAAAGTCATTGACGAAGTCGCTGAGAAGGTTGACCCTGAATCAAGCGATTACAAGAAGATCCTTAATGATGTCGCCAAGACGGCCATGTCTAGCAAGTTCGTGTCGACATACCGCGATGAGCTGGCAAAGATTGTGGTTGACGCAGTCCTGTTGATCAACAAGGACCTTACAGCAGATGAAGTGATTGACATAGACGATATTCCACGCCAGAAACAGGAAGGATTGGCCGTCAATGCCACAGAGCTGGTCAAGGGACTAGTCCTGGACAAGGAGATAGTTCATCCCGGCATGCCAAAAAGAGTTGAGAATGCCAAGATAGCGCTGCTCGAATGCGCTCTCGAAGTGACAAAGACCGAGTTCGACGCCAAGATATCAATCAGTGACCCGAGCTCTATGCAGGGTTTCCTCGACGAAGAGGAGCGAATGCTGAAGAGTATGGTTGACAAGATTGTACAGGCTGGCGCAAATGTCGTCATCGCCCAGAAGGGTATTGATGACGTTGTTCAGCATTATTTGGCTAAGAATGGCATCCTTGCCGTGCGAAGAATCAAGAAGTCCGACGTTGAACGGCTTCACAGGACAACCGGCGCAACGATAGTTTCCAAGATTCAGAATCTGACCAAGGAAGATCTTGGCA
>LRSK01000112.1 GCA_001563325.1 Candidatus Thorarchaeota archaeon SMTZ1-83 | reverse complement strand
ATGAGATTCTTGGAGTCCCCCTGCCCATCCATTACACTCCCTGGATGTTGAGGTCTTCATCGCATTTGGGGCATCTGCCCTTCTCGTTGAGACTGTTTTTCTTTAGATAGACTGAGAAACGATCAACAGCCTTAGTTCCACACTTGGGGCAGTAGGTATCCTCATAGTCATGCCCAGCTACGTTTCCAGAATAGACAAACTCCAAGCCTTCGGCCTTGGCGATTCTGATGTGCCTCTCCAGAGTAGATGCGGGGGTCCGTGGTATGTGTGTAATCTTGAAAGTTGGTGAGAACGCGATTATGTGAAGTGGCGTTCTCGAACCAAGGTTCTCCACAACCCATTCAGCAAGATACTTTGTATCTTCCTCATGATCTCCGATTTCTGGAATGATCAGGTTCGTGATTTCGATGAAGATGTCTCTATCTTTCATTCGAAGGAGGGATTTGTAGATTGGTTCTACCTTGGGGACGTCCATATACTTCCTGCAGAATTCCTTGTTCGCGCTCCCTTTGAGGTTCACAGAAGCCGCGTCCAGGAATGGAGCTATATAGTCAACAGCCTCAGGAGTCATGTAGCCGTTTGTGACAAATGTGTTGAACATCCCTCGTTCACTGGCAATCTCTGCAGTATCGTGGGCGAGCTCCATGAAGATTGTAGGTTCAGTGTAAGTATAGGTCATTCCCTCGCAATCATACTGCTTGGCAAGATTGACCAACTCCTCAGGGAGGATCCTCTGGCCTACCGGCTTCTCACGATGCGATGAGTGATGATTACAGCAAAACTGACAGCGAAAGTTGCAGGATGAAGTGCTTATGGAGAACGTTCGCGACCCGGGAGCAAAGTGGAAGAGAGGCTTCTTCTCGATTGGGTCGGCGGCCATTCCATCAATGAGACCGTATACTGTGCTGTAGAGTTTGCCTTCTGATACGGTGCGAACCCTACAATATCCAACCTCGCCTTCATGGATCACACAGCGGCGAGCACAGAGGTCACAACGAACGCCCTCTTTCAGAGACGAGTAAAGAACTGCTTCCTTCATCATTCTAAAGAATTGCTGGATATCTCTTATGCCTCTTATGGTGGGTTCGAAGTTCGTTGGCCAGCGAAGAATATAGGCAGAGGCCGGGAAAGTCAGACGGTTTCTCCAATGTCCACACCTGAAGAACTGTAACGCCTTGGAGGCTTGTTCGATTGCATCACAGAGAGTTCCAGTCTGTTCCTCGAAAGGTGTTCTGAAATGAAGTACTTAGCGGTCACTGATTACGGCCGAGCAACAGATGAATACATAGCTCTGGCAACTCAGACACTCGCGGCCTCGATGAGGATACTGAAGTCAAGTCGCTCGTGCGAACGAGAGCTGAGTGCAGTGAGAAATGCCCTTCACTCAGGCCAATTGAGGGTCGAGTTTGTTACTGCCTTGGAATGTCTTGGCCGCACATATCTGAACGAAGTTCTGAGGCCTGCAGTCAGGCAGTGCTTGAGTAGTAAGGAAACACTGGAGGAGGCTCGACCCCCATGAGAATTCACCAGGAATAGAAAGACTCCTAAAAGTCGTTCAATTCCTTGAGAGAGTAGACAAGGGGCAATGCGAATCCGTGGCTACTCACAGCTCTAGCTTCTCTCTTGCGAGTACAACGGTCTGACCATCATCCTTGACGGTGACAAGGTCTAGGCGAAGAAAGTCCTCTATCCACTTGCTGACAGTGGCAGGAGAAACTCCGAGAGATCTGCCAATTTCCCTGACAGACATCTCTCTATTGTCTTCGACCATTAGGAATGCTTTGGTTTTCTCCGTTATGTCCATTAGATCGAGGTAGCTCTCCAGTTTTTGCTCCGTGAAGACGAGTTTGGATTTCGTAAGATTCTGGTCATTCGTGAGTCTTTCGAGCGAAGCAGATGCGCGCTCCAGCTCACTCTTGACACGATCCAGCTCTCGAGCCATGTCTCCAGACTCATAGGACCTTAGCCTCGCTCTCAGGTCATCAACTTCGAGCAGCTGTTCGCGGTTCTTCTGAATCTCTGCTTCAAGATGACTGACCTGTGTCTTTAGGTCACCAATCTCAATGTCCCTCTTGGCTACGAGGTCCTTTTGCTCTGAAGTCTTTGCTTCGGCCTCTTCCGCCAATCGCTCTGCATCGTTTGCTTTCTGGGCCAACACATCCTTAGCGGCTTCGAGCGATTTCACGTTCTGTCGGAGCTCAGCTAGGACTGTCGTATCTACCTGAGGTGCTGCCTTCAGGCTGGCAACCGTTTCCTCCAGGCTATCTTCACGGGCCCTGGCTTCCTTGAGATCCTCCTGGATCTCTGCTATCCGCTCCTCACGGTTCTGAAGTTTCTCTTCTGCAAGTTTGAGGTCGCGTTCAAGCTCTTCCGCCCGTCTTTCCATATCCTTGAGCTTCTTGGTGACCTCCTCCGGAGTGTCGACCTTAGGCTTCATCAGAAGCTCTCTGGCAAGAAACTCGACTTCTGTGGTGGCCCTCTGAGTGAAATCGTCAACGGAAGTCTTGAGTGCTGTCAACTCCTCATAGGTGGTCTTCATAGCCTCTTTGAGACTCTCAGTTATGTCCTTGACTTTCTCCATGATTGGAGCCGACATGCCCGTGGTAAGAGTTTCCTCCACTTTTTCAAACTCCTCGTTAACAATGGGTTTGACTTGACTCTCTACATATTCATGCTGAAGGTTTGTCCTGGCACGACGCTTGCTCCTACCGACAATCTCCGTTCTCATGCTCACAAGGTTGCCCTTCAGGCCTACCAAGAATGATAGTACAACTGGTACTAGGTCACGTTCAACTCTGTCTATCGTATTCTCCGCGGTGGTCATGTTACGTTCCAGCAAGACAAGACTGTTTCTAAGGCGGTCTGCGCTTCTCTCTATTTCCATTCGGCGGCGGACTTGCTCGGCTGATTCAACCATGAAGACGTCTGTTGTGAGTCTGCCGGAGTCGATCAACTCCTGCTTGAGGCTATCATCAACACCGAGTTCCTCCAAAAGGTCGTCCACAACCTTCGCGCGATCGCTTCCGGACGGCTCCTTTTCTGGTTCTTTGCTCATTTTCGAACCTCACATACCTCATGACCACTCGTGCGGTGGCTCTCCAGTAGCAGACAACACATAAATCTATTCGCCCGTCAAACGACTCACGCCTTTGGATTCGAGGTAGGGACTTGAAACTAAGAATTGAGATGCAGGCGGATATTCTGAACAGGGGCAAATCAAGAGTCCGCAATGGTAGGCTGACTTGGCATCTCTTCACAGACATGGAAAACCAGTTTGTCGAGATGATTGATGTCTTTCCTCCAGCCAGGGTGTCGGAGAAGGCGGAACGCAACATCGTTGCAGTGCTCAAAGTCCCCGAGATCAATCCCGGCGAGAGTTTCTCTCCAACAGTCATTCTCAGGATTGACACCACAACTCGGGACTGGCTCATGGGACAGAGAAACACACCTGAGCTGGATGAAACCAAGACCCGAGGTATGTATACGTCCATGCAAAAGTACTGGGAGATAGAGAATCCTGCCATTCAAGAGATATCTCAGACCATAGCTGAGAAGAGCGGTGGAGACCTCGAATACTCAAGGGCCGCGTACGATGTTGTCCGTGAGAGCGTCAAGTTGAAGACTCATCTCGATGAAAGACGCGGGGCAATGAGGGCTGCCTTAGAGAAAGAGGGCGACTGCGATGAGCATGCAGACCTATTCGTAGCCCTGACACGAGCTGTCAGAATCCCATCTCGAAGAGTTGTCGGTCACTTCTTTCGACGTGATCAGGAACCAGAACCCCATGCTTGGTGTGAAGTGTTCTTGCAGAATCGAGGGTGGATTCCAGTTGACCCGGCTCTAGGGCGATTCGGTCTGTTGACTGAGAGGTACTTTTCTCGAATAAGGGAGGGTCTGGCGTCGGAACGTCCGTCGATTCAATTGAGAGCAAGCGGCACAGAATCAGGGACTACTCTTATTGAAGAATCTGTCAAGATGACAAGCGTGACTCCTCAAGGCCGCTAGAGACCTTCTAGGTAGCCAGACTCTAAGAGGCTCACAAACAACTCCGCACCGAACTCCCAACATGAGTGAGCGTCGAACACACAACATCGAACCCTAGGTAGAAGTGGTGCGTTGAGAGCACTCCGGAGTGTGTCAGCAAGGTGATGGGCGACCATCTCCCCATAGGCCGATACTTGTGGCAGTGAGTGAAGGAATCTGTTTGCGGTTGACTCAAGAGAGCCGGGCTTGTAGTCACACACTTGGATCTTGCCGTCGACATAACGAATCAGATCCACATGGCCAGTCAGCTTGTATCGGTCTGACCAGACAGGAACTTCTATTGCAATCGTGTCTAAATCAGAGTTAAGGAACTGCTTCAAGATTCCATGGTCAGCACTATATGACATTTCATCACGATTTCGATGGTACTCACGTATCTTGGGGACGAGACTGCTCTCCATAGAGCGGACGACGGAACCAGTTCGGAGAAGACGCTCTCTTAGCGCGACCTTCTTGGTGGAGCTCATCTTCGGGAGCTTCAGAGTGGAGGACCGAACATAGAACGGGTCTACGAAACGTTCTGATGGGAACTTTCCACCAGATATGATTGACAAGTGGGCCCAAAGTGAGGCCAAGTCTCCCTCCTTGCTACCCAGTTTCTCATGATGGGTCTTGTTCCATTGAAAGCCGTAGGCAACCTTACCATGGCGATATTCTCTTCGAACTATCTCATCAGGCTCGTCATGCATGACCTTCCAGTCCATGGCCCGTGTCAGTTCTTTTTAATCCACCGACATTTGAAAACGGGCCTGGAAATCCTTACGCACTAGAAACATGAAAAACAAAGAACGGGAGGGCTGGACAGGCCCAACCCGATCTACCCTTGTGCTAGCGCGGCATTTTCCATCAATTCAACTATCCAGTTCAGGTCCTTCTCATAGATGCCTTCGCCGGTACGGTAGATCATGAGTGAACCTGCTTCGGCATTGACGGAGGTCGTAAGGAATGCTCCACTTGGATACGGAAACGTTCCACGGAATCTGGTGATTTCGCCCTTGTATCGTCTCGTGTACAGCCCAATCTCATCCTCATTCTGGATTCCGATTCCTCGGAATTCGGCTTGAGTAAGATTGCCCTTCTCAACTCCAGTCAAAAGGACTGAAGCAATGTCCGCTGCTGCGTCGTAGATTATGCGAGTACCACCATTGAGATTCAGAGGCGTGAGCTTTGCTCCCGTGGTTTCTTCCATTAGCGACTTGAACCTCCTGGCGATTCGTTCTGATCCACGCACCTCAACAGTTCCTTTGCCGGTCTTGACGAACACTTGACCCTTGTCGACACTTACATAGTGGACGGGGGTCAAATTGCCATCCTTATCAAAGCCAAGAACAGGTACCCTGAATCCAGCGACGAGGTCAGCAGTCACTGTCCTGCCACTTGCACTCACTCTAGTGAATCCGGTGGCGGCATCCTTCCGACTCTTCGGACTATACTTAATCTTCTTCAGGGCACTAGTTAGCTGAGGAGCGCTCAGCTTAAGTCCTGAACAACGGAAAAGCTTCACGGATAGCCCCATGCCGCGGGTTCTCACCAGACTTGGCGCTTTCTTCTTCTTCGTGCTCTTGCTCAAGATGATTCATCTCGGTGTGCTTGTGTTAGCTTAGGTGTGGGTCTATAACTGACCTGCACTTCCTGTGGAACATGTACGGATTTCAATATAAAGAGAACATCAAATCGGGACAATGGCCACGCATAGCTCAGACAATACCTCCATACCAATGAGGGTATGAAAATGGGGTCTATTGGAGGAGTAACTAGATAGGTGGTAACTAGTTTGGCGCCAAATGGTTCGAGGCTAGTGTCGGCAGAAACCGGAGTTTCAATCTTAGTCAGCTAAGAG
>LRSK01000111.1 GCA_001563325.1 Candidatus Thorarchaeota archaeon SMTZ1-83 | reverse complement strand
ACTTTCACACTTCGCTCGACCGCCCCGGCCAGCGTCCAAAACCTGACTATATACTTCAATGGCGCACAAGTGCATTTCGAGGCTGAAAACACAATCAACTGGCGGTTCAACACAGACAACTATCCGTCAGGCTCTACCAACATCACGCTGTTTGGCTTGGATGGGGAAGGAGCCGCATATGTTGGCAGCACACAGGTCTTCTTCATCGGTGGGATTACGACTATTCTGATCACCGTGGGAATTATCGCTCTTGTCGCAGTCCTCGTAGTCATCAGATACGGGCCGATGCGCAAAGGCAAACGAAAGAAGTGAGAGCTCGCCGAGTAGTTGAGCTCGTGTCTATGTTTCCGATTCGTCTGTATCTCTCTTGGTCCAGCATACAAGACCAATTCTGCTCTTCACCCACAATCTTCCTGCAGCCACACCTTCTGCGGATCTGCCTGGATGAGTGCAGGCACACCACCAGGTGCTGCGGAGCTTTTTTGTATCCACGCAGTAGTAGCAGTTCTGACATCTCTTGAAAGGAGCAAGTTTCTCCGATTGTACAGGCGGTTCCTTCTTCCTCGAAACCTTGGTGAAACTAGGCTCCGATGATATTCCCTCTCTGCACCTCTCTAGAGTTTTCAGAGCCGCTCTCTTGTAGTGCTCTGCGAGTGCAGCATTGTCAGTTACATCATCCGCTGGCAACTCTTCGTCGTTCAAGGGTTCAGGGTCAAGAAGGAAATTGAGGATCTCCGCCCTTCTTTTCTGAAACCATTCCTCATTACTGTTGAGAAGAGGGTGCCTCCAACAGGGTAGTCCCGACTCAACCTTGACCCAGAATCCCAGATCGAAGTACTTGGCGTCAGGATGCCTCTCTGAGTTCACGCAGCTGCACCAGAGCTCCTCTCTCAACGTCTGAACCGCGGTGGAGAAGTAACAGTTCACGCACGTAATGTCCGGGATGGCTGTCTTCTGCTGGTCATCGAGAACAGTCCTCTCTTTGAAGAACTCAGCAAAGAACTCGTTCTCCGGCTTGCCATTGGTTGGGCAAGGGCAAGTTTCCGGCAACGAGCCGATGAAAGCGTCCAGCAATTCCCCCAGGGCCACGTTCGTGAGATTCCCGTCTTCTCTCCAAACACGAAACGAATTCCTAATCATTACAATCTCCTGCCTCTTCACATGATTCTCCCCAGTTTGCAGAATAGACAACGAACCCGCTGGGAGGGGCCGTGTATCATCATCCGCTCTACTAAACAGGGTTGGGTTAGAGCAGTCGTGGTACTATGCGTGCCTGGCATCCTCTATAGGGAGGGAGATGGAAAGAGTAGGTGATTTCGATGTGGCGGCGGACATCTGCAATCCCTGGCTGTATTATACTAGCCCATATCTGGATATTAGGTTATGTTCTACATACCTCGACATTCTCCGGTATTCTATGAAGTCGAGTCACAAGTCCACACTATCTCATCAGTTTCTTGCCCACATTCCAAGCTTGGGCGAGGTAATCACCCACAGCCCAATAGCGATTGTCGGGCATCGTAAAGACCACTGGATTCACCTTTTTCACGTCGACCTTACCATCAGTAAGGTACCGGTCCTCAGTATATGCAGCGACAACCTCGCCCAGTACTAGCAAGTTCGTAGATAGGTCAATGGTATCATGGAGCTTGCACTCAATAGTGAGTGGACACTCCTGAATCATGGGAGCATTTCCCAGTTCGCCATAGAAGACCTCAAAGACCTCTGACTTGTCAATCTTCGTTCCTGAACCTAGGCCACAATAATCAGTCTTCTCCAGCATATCGACGCTTGGGATGTTGATGCTGAAAGCACGCTGCTCCTCTATCCCTTTCACAGTGAAATGGCGCTTGTTTATTCCGGCCCCCCAGATCGGAGGGTTGTTGTTCAGGCGGTTTATCCAGGCAACAGCCATGAAGTTGACTCGACCGTCTACGAGCGTTCCTACCAGTGTGACTGGCATCGGGTAGGGTGTGACTCTGGAGCCAATGTTGACTTTGTCCATTCTCTCACTTCCTAGGCTTCTCCCCTAAGTTGTAAACCCGGATTTAGACTCTATGGAATGTCTGTGACTTGGAATGGGTAGGTTCCGAGATACAAACCCGATATGATTGACTCTGATGTAGCAGGAAGAGTCCCGTCCACTGGCAAGCAAGTCAGCGTCGATGGCATCATCGTATACCGTCCGGAGCGGCAGAAGATAGTGGAATACTGGGGAGTGTTCGACACACTCTCTTTGCTGCGGCAACTTGGCGTGGTACATGAATGAAGAATCAAGTCGAGAAGTGTCTATGGACCGAAGTACTTACACCGTAATCAAGAGAAGCAGATGGAGTCTGTTCAGACTTGAATATCGTGCTGAACGAGATCACTGTGTTAGACTGCGCTTCAGGACCCGCTCACTGGCCGCTAGCATGAGAAACAGGAACACACCCATCGCTCCGATATTGATCAGAGGACCTAGTAGTCCGGATGCTTCAATAGTAGCCATTCTCAGTGCGTTCACTGAGTATGTCAGAGGCAAAAGATACGCGACGACTTGGAGTACCAAGGGCATGGCTTCAACAGGGATGAAGACTCCGCAGAGGAATATCATAGGAAACCGGAAGAAGTTCGATAGGGTCTGCGCCTCGAAGACCTCTGTTACCGATACTGCTACCAAAGCGCCAAGCGCCGATAGGGTCAGGAGGGTCAGAATAAGTGAACCGAAGAATAGTATGGGGTCGACAATCTCCATCCCGAACATGATAATCGTAATGGGCACCATCACACCCGAGATCATTCCCCCAAAGACAGTCCCACCCAGAATCTTTCCTACCAGAAGTGACCTTATCGATATCGGGGCCAATAGGAGACGTTCAAGAGAACCATTGCGTTTCTCGAAAGTTATGACTATTGCCTCCATGCTTGTTGTGCCAAAGATGGCAGCCATTGCTATGAGGCCAGGGGCGAGCTCAATGAGTCCTGTTGGGTTTCTAAGCAAGAACGCAAGAGAAAGAACGAGTGGGAAGAGGATACCCCAGCTGATGTTGGGCGGCTTGAGGTAATATGCCTGCAGGTCCTTCATGAGTATGTGGTAGATCCCACCTAGCTCATTACTCAGTCCCATCTCTGCACACCCCCCTTCTCTGCCTGCATTCTGTCTGGCGACATTCCTGTCAGCTCGACGAATGCCTCCTCAAGAGTCGGTCGTACTGTTTCCAGCGCTTCCACAGACATGCCCCTACTAGACAGTGTGTTGATGAGGAGACCCAGGGACTCGCCAGGGTTCTCGACTCGGAGTCTTATGATATGCCCCTCATGTTCTAGGTCCCCCAAATCACTCAAACTACGAAGCAGGGATCTGTCCGGCACATGGGACAGCTCTGCCCGAATGATGGGCTGGGTCTCTATTCGTTTCTTGATGTCTTCAGGTGTGTCCGCTACTACAATCCTGCCCTCCACGATTATGGCTATGCGCTCGCAGAGCCGGTCAGCCTCCTCAATATAGTGAGTCGTAAGGAACACCGTTGTTTCTTCAGTGCCGAGTTTCTCGATGAACTCTCTCAGAGTGCGAGCGCTAACAACATCAAGTCCAAC
Organism: Candidatus Thorarchaeota archaeon SMTZ1-83; assembly: GCA_001563325.1. Next base: position 2,313 of record LRSK01000111.1, on the reverse strand, counting down.
AGTGGGCTCATCCATGAAGACAACCTCTGGGGCGTGGACTAAGGCGGCAGCAATCACAACTCGGCGTTTCAGACCTTTTGATAGCTTGCCAAACTTCATTCTACTTCTAGACATCAAGTCAAAGGACTGAAGGATTTCTTCAATACGGCTCGTCCTCGCTTGTCTGGGGACGTGATATAGTCTAGACATGAAGAGCAGATTGTCCCACACTGACAGTTCGTCGTACAGGTTTGACACCTCGGGTACCACACCCACACGACGCTTCACCTCCACGATATCATCCGTGATACTGTGGCCTGCCACCATGGCAGTGCCATCGCTGGGTCTGGTGAGGCCTACAAGCATCCTGATTGTCGTTGTCTTGCCAGCCCCATTCGGCCCAAGAAACCCGAAGACCTCACCCCTATCGACTTCGAAGGATATGTCATCAACAGCCACAAGATCAGCGTAGTGTTTTGTGAGTCCATGAACTTTGATGGCTGGCTGAATCATAGTGATGCCTTCAGTTGTTACCAATCCTTCACAGATTGCATATTCGAGCATCTCTGACAGGACTGTCTTATTATGCTATTGGGAAATTCGCTTCACCGAATATCTCGTAGCTTATCGTGCTTCAATCACCTCTTGCGCACCCGGTGAAAGCCAAAGCCGCAAGACCGACATGAGTACCCCGATGGGGTGGGAATTCACAGAACATCCTCACAGAAGTCCATTATCAGGCCCCCTCTCCGTCTTTCGGGGCCTCCTGACTCTGCAAACCAGGAGGCGATAGCCCGTAGACCAGACTGTGCCCCTGTGTCCCGTCATTTGGTCCATTCAATCCGAAAACAAAGGAGAACACACCATCGTATTACACTCACATGATAGTGAAGTGAATGGTCGGGAGATTCTCGAAGTTCAGAGAAGGCCGCCGTCCCTCCGAACTACGTGAGAGGGAGCAGAGAGAAACCCGGAAGTCAGGAGATATAGACGAGTAAGTGCGGGGCGTCCTGGAGGAGCTTCAGGAGAAGGGGGTACTTGTCCGCTTCGTGCAGGAGTTGTTCAAGGATTTCGATGAGCGCGCGCAACGGGCGGCGGACATCTGCAATCTCTGGCTGTATTACACTAGCCCATCTCTGGATGTTAGGTCATGTTCTACGTATCCAGGCAACGTCCGGTTCTATGCCCACCTCAGTACGAATGACGCAACATTGAGGGCAAATGAGAGCGCCATGGTCCTCTCAGGGCACCTGGGGACCAGAATAAGACGACTACGCTATTATCAGCGCCTTTTGCCCCCATTGGAGAGGTAAGCTCCTGTATCCGGTTCGAACAGTAGTTTCTTGATAGATTGGTGCTTCACTCTGGTAGAAGGATCTGTCCGTGTCACGGCATGACTTGGTCATGTCTCATCGGCGTGCACACGCAGAATGTTCCCCAGAGAGAGGAGAGAGTTGTGAGTCCGAGAGGGATGGAGAACTGGAGATGGAGAGAAACAGGCGAGTCAACCAGGGAGGGCTTGGACGAGCGCCGGGAGAGGGAAGAACTGGATAGGCACCGGGAGGAGTTGAGGAGAGATTGGGATGAGCGTGTCCAGAGTGCCTTGGAGTGGCTCAGAGATTATGAGTGGGAGTTACGGAAGGAACGGGCACTGGAGCGGCTCGAGGAGGCCAACCGGGAGTTTCGGGAGCAGCGCGCACAGGAGAGGCTCGCAGAAGCCGACTGGGAGGAGAGAGTGGCAAATGCCGATGAGTGGATGAGGGAGCAGGTTGAGAAGTTGTGTGGGGAGTCGCTGGATGCCGGACTGGAAGGAGCCACGAAGGATTCTGCTGCGCGAGAGAGACTGACGGACATGGAGGCGGATGACAGTGAGGAGACGTCAGACTCTGCTGTTCTCCGTGAAACTCTGGCGGTCGCTGATATCGATTCTACAGAGATCTTGAGAGGAGTCGTTGAACACGTTCGGTATCGCGATGGGAAGGTCATGGTGGAACTCTCTGCCAATGTCGCCGAGATGCTGAGCGAAGAGAGTACACAGGAGACCCGAGGAGCTCTGGAGATATCCGGCGAGAGAGTTAGGGATGCTTTCGGGAGTGTGGAGCCGGGGGAGCTGGACAGGGAGAGACTATCCGATGGCCTACGAGGGCTTGCGGAGGATCACCTAGTAACAGGAGAGGCACTCTATTTCGACGTTCGGAGAAGTCTGGGCCTGACGGAAGAGGGTCTTCACTCGTTTGAGGAGACTTTTCGGGAAACACGGGAGACTCTTGACACGAACGGGGAGGTCCGGTTCGGAATGGTCGGGGAGAGGCTCTATGTGTGGAGGCCGGACTT
>LRSK01000110.1 GCA_001563325.1 Candidatus Thorarchaeota archaeon SMTZ1-83 | reverse complement strand
TGACCATGAGGCTGCCTATGTCCTCTGCGGCCATGAGCCGGGCGGCCTCTAAGACTGGGGTTTCGGATTCGGCTGTAACGATCATGGACGTCATGAAGTCACGGACTAGCACTTGTCTACCTCCTGACGGTTTTCGGTACCATTGCATTACATCTCAGAGCTTCCTTTTTCAGCTCTGCTCTGCCTGAGTACGAGCTGTGCTAGCTTGGCGAACACGTCGGTGACTGCCTCACCAGTCTTTGCGCTCGTTTCATAGTAATCAGCCTGAAACCAGTCACGTAGCATTAGTCCGGGTTCCACTGGCACTATACGATTGTCCAAAAGATCTACCTTGTTGGCGGCAACAACTACAGATGCATTAGGACACGTTTCACGGAAGGACTCAAACCAATTATTCATGGCCATGAACGTTTCCGGACGTGTTACATCATAGACTATGATTGCCCCAGTGGACCCCTTCATGAACTGTCTTCGCAGCTCTCGGTATGTGGTCTGGCCCCCCATATCCCAGATGATGAGACGAATCTGCCTTGTGTCGCCCTCCTTATCCGTCACACTGACATCCTTGGAGGCAAAAGTCGTGCCAATTGTCTGCTTATATTCTTCATCGAAAGAGTTCTCAGTGAACCGTCTTATCAGCGAAGTCTTGCCCACCGTTGCCTCACCCAGCAGAACCACTCTGAACTTGAACTCATCAGATGGTTCGTCTGAGGATATTGCTCCTGAGGGAGGTGGACCTTCCGTCATGCAGTAGTGCCCCTGTATGTGCGCAGTGTGAAACTGGTGCCACATCATCCCTGCGACTTCTTATATCTTTGTCTGCGGGATTTGGGCCTCAGGACAGACTACTTCCCTGTTCTCGCCACTCTCCGGACCTTGGAAGGTATATCTCGAATGCTACAACTGGCATCTTGAGGTCCAGATTCGTCAAGACTTCAGGGGCAATTTCTCCGAACATCCCAATAGGTTCGCCGGTCTTGAGAATGTCCGCGGCTCGTCCCGGGATGAAAGTCGGGTCTTCACGTTCAGAATAGCTGAACGCCCCATCCAAACCAAGGTTCCTCAGTAAGAATCCGATGTCTGTGGCCAGCTCGGTTATGTTCACTGACGTGTCGATCAAAACACCAGACACTGTCGGAATCTGTTGTATCCTGGTCTCCATCAGCTCGTCGGGAATCGCGATATCTCCAACCTCAAACAGCTTCTGTGGATAGTCGGCGTGTTGGTTCTGCGCTGCGAAGTCGAGAAGAACAGGCAAGAGTGAGTTTCTGAGCACTGAGTAGTCCCGGCTCTTGGGATTCCCCGTGGTAACCACCGGACGACTCCTGAGCATTTTGTCTTTCAGAAGGTCAGGGGAACTCATTATGTAGTTCATTACTTCCTGATAGCCAACTCCGACCATCAGGTCTCTCACCTTGTTCTTGAACCTTGTAACAGGATTCGCTTTCCCTGTTGTCATCGTCTGAGGCATCGCAGGTTCAATCCTGTCGAAACCGTATCCCATCGCAATGTCTTCCATCACATCCACAGGATGTAGTATGTCCACTCTATACCCTGGAATCTCAACCCGCACTTCCTTGGTCTTGATCAACTTGGCTCCATATCCCATCTTCCTAAGTGCCTCAATTATCTCTGCTCCGCTCAAGTCAAGACCCGTCAGGGCATTGATGTCATCAATGCTGATTGTCATTAGCTCGGGTGTGAAATCCGGTGTTTCATCTATTGAACCATCAGGGTAGACTACAGACACCGACTCGATTTTGCCGCCTCTGTCCGCTAGTGAAGCCGTCATGATGTTTAGGGCTTGGTCGACAGTCGGGAGGTGAGTGCCCGTTACCTCCAGAAAGAGGTTCTTCGTTTCAGTGGTGATTCTACCAAGGTCGTTGCTGTTTATTATGGGCGGGAGACTCAACACGAGGCCACTCGATTCATAGAGCAAGGGCCACTTCTTGTGAGATTCGATTATGGAACCATATTCGACACCTTTCTCGTGTTTGGAGAGTATGGTCGGACCGTCCATCTCGATCTCGCCCCCTAGCGGCACGAACTTGATCTTCTTCGGTTCTACTGGAGCATATATGACGGGGAAATCAATGTCATCGTACACATAGAGACCTATGCTGGCTTTGCTCCTGTTTCGCCCGTGGGTGGCCGTCAGCGCCTCTTGAAGATGCATGTACTCCTTGATCAGTTCGTCATCTACGCGGACGTCCTTAACGATAGAGCAGGAGATGAACGGCCTAATACGGATGAGGCCGGGCTTGACGCGGATTTGCTTGCCAGACTTCTTCACACGATACTTTCGTAATCCAGTTTCAAGACTGAGAAAGGACCTTGCAGCTCTTGCTATTCCCTCTGTTGAGAGCATATCTTGGCGGTCAGGATTCACTTCAATCTCAATGACGTTGCCTTCGACCTTCTCTACTTCGGCCTTCACCAGGAAGAGGGTTTCCTCGAGTTTCTCCACGGATATCTTCTTGCCAATCAATGAGAGAAGGTCATCAATTCTGCACTCTACTATCATAATCATCACCTACGCTACAAAGGCGCTCCTCCTGAGCCATGTCAAGTCTCTAGTGAACAGGTTCCTAATGTCGTTGATACCCATGGCTGCCATGTAGAGCCTCCCACTTCCGATTCCCCACGCGAGTACAGTGTCCTTGATTCCCAGAGGAAGTGTGACCTCTGGTCTGAAGATACCGGACCCACCAAGCTCAATCCAACCTAACTTGTCATGTTTTGCGAAGGTCTCAACGCTCGGCTCTGTGAAAGGGAACTGCCCTGGCTTGAACTTCATCTTCTTGATGCCGACTCCCTTGCATATCGAAGTCAGGTACCCGAGGAGGTCTCTGAGGGTCAGGTCTTTGTCCATGATGATCCCTTCGCATTGGTCGAATTCCTGTCCATGTGTTGCATCGAGTTTTTCCGACCTGAAGTTCCGGTCGATTATGAACATCTTCTGTGGGCTATCACGATGCTCGTACAAGTACCGCATTGAAACCGGAGTTGTGTGAGGACGCAAACAGAGTCTAGTGGCAACCTCCTTGCTGAAGGGCCAATCCCAGCCCTTCGATCCCGTCGTACCGCCGTTCTCGTGGACTGCCTTCACCTCCTTGTAGTACTTTGTGTCTAGAATGTCTCCGTGGTCGTATGGCGACACGACCCTGAACTGATCCTGGACTTCTCGAGAAACATGGTCTTGCGGAACGAATAAGGCATCATGTCCCCAGAACTCGGTCTCCACATATGGACCAAACCACTCAGTGAAACCTAGTCCTATCATGATCTCTCTTAGCCAGTCGTTGAATTCAGCATAGGGGTGCTTCTTGCCATAGTAGACGTATGCTGGCTCAAGTTCAACGTTGTAGGGTCTGAAGGTCTTTCCTCTCCAACTTCCTGATGAAAGCATGTCTGACGTTAGATTTGCAATACCCTTGACTTCCGTCTCCAGTAGTTCATCAATCATGGCTCTCTTTTCGTGGGCCACCTCAGCCTCAAAGACCTTGGTCGTGGAGGTGTTGACCAATGACCTCTCGATGGCCTCCTCCAAGGCCGATTTGTGACTTGCAGGAAGAAACTGACTCCCTTCGATTATGGCCGACAGAACTGCCTGAACTGGGGTCTCTGAGATTTCTGCTTTGACTTCGAGGATTGTGTTACCATCTTCTTTTGATATCCTCAGCCAACCGTTCTTCCGGGACCAATTGATGGCGATTCCTTTTGCGCTAGGTGTCAGACCACTCTTGGCCACTGCGTCATCAACATTCGCTTTGCCCCCCATCTCTGAAACTGCACGAAACAGTCTGACTTCCGGAAGACCTTTCTCAGCGTACTCCATTCCCTCTTGGGTCAGGGCGTAGGACGCAATCTCTCGAATCTCCAGCATAGCCAGTCCTTTCTGAGAGAGTGAGTTGAGAATGGATACCACTCTCATTTTCTTCTGACCAAGTATCTCTGCAAGCTGAGTTGCACTAGCTTTTCTCTCTTGGTCGGATAGTGCTCGAAGGACTGCCTTTTCTCCTTCAGTCAACTGTTCGCTCATGTGTGAATCAGAACTCCTGATTTGATTGTGTGATGTTCGTCTGCACTCGCCGCATACGGACTAGGCCCGCAAAAGAAGGTTCCCATCAGACGGGTGTTGTAAATTGGCGGTGCATCCCTTCATCACCTGTTACGACTGCCTGATTCTGAGAGCCTTTTTAACTTGTCGCCGAAGATGTAAAACGTCTGGGGCACAATGTTAAAATACGGACTTCCACGGGAGGACCTAGGCGGTTGCCTGACGGCCACTAGTTCTCTATGAAATCCGTCAAATAGCAGGTATACGAAGAGGTGAAACGATATGTCAGCGGAGCGTCAGAAGCTCAAACGCAAAGTGCAAGAGCTCAAGGCACTCCAAGGTAGGCATAGCTCGTTTACGACCCTCTACATTCCACCAACCAAGAGTCTAGTAGATGTAACAAGCTTTGTCAAGCAAGAGCTCGCAGGCGCTGATAACATCAAGAGCAAGGCAAACAGGAAGAATGTACAGGACAATCTAACGGCAATCCTGACTGAACTTGCCAGATTGAACCAAGTGCCGGAGAATGGCATTGCCTTCTTCTTTGGCATCATCGAGGAAGGTGGGAGCGAACAAGAGGTGCGGGAGATCGTTGTGCCTCCCTCACCGGTGTCTCAGTTCACATACATCTGCGGCAGGGAGTTTGTCACCGACGAACTTGAAGAGATGACCCTACCAAAAAGTCTCGTCGTCATAGTATTGATCGAAGGTGGGAAAGTAACTATTGGTTATCTTCGGGGCAAACACATGGAGCTAGTCCGGGACGAAGATTTCTACATCATCGGTAAGACGCGAGCAGGTGGCCAGAGCGCCAAGCGGTACCTCAGAATCCGAGAGGAGAAAATGCTTGAGTTCTTCAGACATGTCGGTCGAATCCTCAAGGACCTGTTGCTAGACGATATAGAGAATGTGGATGCGGTTGTTCTCGGAGGAAACACCATTCGTGCACAGGAGTTTCTTGAGAAAGGAGACCTAGACTATAGAATTAGGGAGAAGATTGCTGATGTCATCATCCCCGTTAGCTTGATAGATGAAACCGGACTCTACCAAGCCATGAAAGAAGCATCACGTGTTCTGAAGGAAACTGAAATCTACGCCGAGCGGCAGACGTGGGATGCATTCATGGAATCTCTCATGAAGGGTGAGAACACTGCCGCCTACGGGGAGAAGGAAGTTATGGACGCCCTTCATGCTGGAAGGGTAGAGACTATAATGATATCAGAAGACAAAGTGGAGCTACTCGATAGACTCTACGACGACGTTTCTGAATACGGTACTGAGATACTTGTCTTCTCTACGCAGACTGAATCCGGAGCGCAGCTTGTGTCCTTTGGAGGAATCGCAGCAAATCTGAGATGGTAGTAGTCAGTCATCCGGGAGACGAGGTATCTCTCTCATCGTTTCAATGTCCTCAGACCACGAAACGAGTTCGTTGCCCATGTTCTCCAGGTACTCCTGAAACGAATTCTTGTATCGATGAAGATGTTGCTGTTCGATGTTCTTGCGCTTCCTTAGGAAGTCCCTGGCGCGTCGTGGGAACCCAGCATTCCATCTTCGAAGTGCTAGTTCTGCCTTTCTATCACTCAGGACTCTCTTGGCCATTCTGGATTTCCTCCTGGTTTCCAAGAGCTGCTCGAGAATCCTCTGAACCGCAATTGTGGAAGCAACAAGCTCTTTGACATCTGCCTTTGTGCTCTCATTCCGAGTCGTGTAGTATATCTCCTTCAGTTCACGCTTGACAGAGATTACTTGGTTCAGGAGATGTCTCATTTCTTGCATACCCCAGCCTGTAACTTCAAGAGTGATTACTCTTTTGCCTATATAGCAGAATGTCTGCATAATCCATCCTTTCCGTATGGACACGACTTG
>LRSK01000109.1 GCA_001563325.1 Candidatus Thorarchaeota archaeon SMTZ1-83 | reverse complement strand
CTTTTCCAAGTGGCGAACAAGAGCTGTGCCAAACCCTCGGTTCTGGTATGCCGGCAATACATGGACCCAACGAATTCGGCCGCTATCTTCATCCTCAACGCTCAATGCTGCCACTGCTACAGTCTGCTCCTCGTGTCTAAGCAAATAGAATGTCATCTTCTCCAGACACTCGCACAGCTCTTCGCGGGTCAGAATAGGTTCCTTGAAGTGCTCCTTCGGGATTATTCGGCCAAATGCTTCTCGATTGGTTTCGTTGATTACACGTAGTATCTCCTGGGAATCCTCAGGCCTTGCCTTCTCAATGCAAATGCTTGGTTCATTCAAGCCAATCCACACTAGTCTATACACACAATGTGTCTTGAACCATGGGGTCTCATTTCTAGATCGCAAGGATCGCGGCACACAAGTATGATGCCTCATTCCAAGTCGGCTCATGTGGATTGCCGAAGCTGTGATGTCCAAGATTGTCTAGGTTTCGTGAATCGGATCTACTGCTCAAACCACTCTGCTAGTATGATTGCAGCGTATCATATGGAGTATTACTTGGAGGGGAGCTTTTGTAGGTCCTCAAGAATAGCCTCAAGATCTTCTTCATGCTCAACCTCATCTGCAAGAATCTCTAGAACTATTCTGTGAGTGATTGGATCCTTTCCCTCCGTCATCTCGACTAGTTTGTTATAGACCTCTATGGCACACTGCTCTCCTTTGATGTTCTGGGTCAGCAGTGAATGAACTGACGGATCTGACGGGGCCTCATATCCACAATTCGATTCCTTATACCAATCCTCGGGCTTAATTAGAGGTGTCCCCCCCAATTGGATCATTCTCTCCACCAGCATCCCAGCATGCCTTAGTTCATCCCCAGCATGCTCCATCAGTTCTGACTCTAACAGACCTCTCATTGGTCCGACGACTACCTGTGCGCCAATCCAATACTGATAGTAGGCTAACCACTCGTCTGCAAATGCCTTGTTGAGTAGACTAAGTAGTTCATCAACATCGAGCTTGGCTTTGACTATCTCAGTTCCTTTACTTCCCATTCTCAACGCTTCCCGTTCTGTGAGTTTCAGGCCATGTTCAACCATTGGATTGAATCATGATGCACAACGAATTGAGGGCTGGCCGATATTAGACTTTCGTTACGTGTACACATACGTTACGACTGATTCCTCGGCGAAGCGAATACAGGAACTTGGAGATTGCCTCTTACTTCCCACAACCGACATTCGGATGTCTGGTCAGCGACCGTACTTCGACATCCACAGTCGGCAGCTTTCGGCGTCTACAAACCTTTTGGAGAGTATTGGAGGGATACTGATATCACTGAACATGGATGGCCCACTCATTTAGGATAGACTACTGCAAAATGAAAGGGTGCTCAGCAATGCGAGTAGGGCAATCCGCCAATTGCTGAGCAACCGCCGCCTCTGCTTCTGTCTACCTTAGAGGGAATTTTAGGCATTTGTGTTCGCTTCGCATAATGACGGTCTTTGCACACCGATTTGCTTTTAATGAATCAAGATTCATTATATTGTGTAGTTCATTCTGCAGGAAGAATCCATCGTCATTGAATCCTGCGAGATTATGGAATCTGAGGAGAAGGGTTGATTGATGTACGCAATAGAAGTGAATGATCTGACAAAATCCTTCGGGGATCTGATGGCCGTCGATCATATCTGTTTCTCCGTGTCGCAAGGCGAAATCTTCGGTTTCCTTGGTCCTAATGGTGCCGGGAAGACGACCACAACCAGGATGCTGACATGCATATCGACTCCCACCGAAGGGTCGGCTCAGATTATGGGCAATGATATCCAGAAGCAAGCCTTTGCGGCGAAGGAACAGATGGGAGTAGTGACAGACATCTCAAACGTGTATCTTGACCTGTCCGCACAAGAGAATCTTATCTTCACGGGAAAACTCTACGGCCTTTCCAAGGATAGACGCCTGCAAAAGGCAAAAGAGCTCCTTGAGCTATTTGGCCTACAGGATGTTCGTCATGAGATTGTTAGGGGTTTCTCAGGAGGAATGAAACGACGATTGACTATTGCAATGGCTCTTGTCAACGATGCAAGTGTACTATTTCTTGATGAACCGACGACCGCATTGGATGTTCAAAGCGTGAGGGTGATTCATGAGCTGATCATGAAATTGAACTCCAGTGGCACAACGATCTTCTTGACTACCCACAATATGGCCGAAGCAAGTAGTCTCTGCAACCGGGTGGCAATCATTAGTCAAGGTAGAATTGCTACTGTTGACACACCTGAACGGTTGAAGCAAGCAATGGATCGAGTTCATTCCGTGGAGGTTGTCTTTGAAAGTAGCAGCTCACATCTAGTGAAAGATCTGGAGGAGCTACAAGGAGTTCGAGGAGTTCAGAAACGAGGCAACATGCTTAGACTACTGACCCTTCATCCACCTGAAGTGCTCACAGGAGTCTTTCAGTATTCAGAGAGAAAAGACCTACGACTTCTAAGCATCAATACTCTCGGTCCCAGTCTGGAGGATGTGTTCCTTGAGATGACAGGAGAGGAGATTGTCGAAAGAACGAAGGGTTCTGGAAAGTCGTCAGAAAGACGAGGTTCAGTCAAATCAAGGAGGTCTAGCCATTGATTCAATTGGGACTAGATAGACTGAGGAAGGAATCCGCTAGAGCTTGGGCAATAGCGTGGAAAGACATGAGAACGTATTATTTGACACCACCTTCGTTGATGTTTGGAGTCTTATTCCCTATCGCCCTCTTCTTCACCTTCACAGTTGGAAGAAATCTAAGTTCTATGCAGTCGCTCCCCATTCTACTCTCACAGACTGTGTTCTGGGCTTCATCAACTGTCGGTCCGGTTGTCATCCCCCTTGAAAGAAGGACAAAGACATTCGATCGCTACCTATCTGCCCCTATGTCACTCTTCTCTGTACTCTTGGGAAAGACAATGGCAGGAATCTTCTTTGGTTTCTTCGTGTCAATCGTCCCCCTCTTGATTGGCACCCTGCTGTTCCCAGTCGAAGTCATGAATGCGGCTGCACTAGCTCTTGGCATCATCCTCTCATGTTTTGCGTTTGCGGCCATGGGAATCATGTTCGCGTCAGTTCCCACTGAATCAGTGGGTAACATCATGATGCCTCTCAACTTTGTCAGGATTCCACTTCTCTTTATTAGCGGGGTCTTCATTCCCATTGGGGAACTGCCAGTCATAGGTCAGGTTGCTGCATATCTATCACCCTTAACGCACACGCTGATTCTGGTTCGCGGGGGACTAGGTGTTGAGTCCTTCAGCATTCCATTAGGAGCAAGTATCATCGCCCTCTTCGTAACGGGTCTGTTGTTCTTGTATCTAAGCCTCAAGTTTCATGAGATTATCAGGAAACGAGAGTAGAAACTTCATGAAGAAGACAATCTCTCTGGAACTGTGCAAGAGGATAGGGTGCGCAGCGGAGGACAATGAGCAATCCCCCAATACTCTATCACCGCCGCCTCTGCTTCTCGCAAATTCAATGAAATACTTACAGAGGAAGCAGTTGAGTCAATATGACACTGCTTGAATCGATCTGTGGATATGACTGAGAGGCCAATGTCCTGTTGTCAGACTTTTCGAAATCTAAGGACTCTCCCTTTGCTATGCCTGAAACTAAATAGCCCGCTCTCGGTTGTAGCTGCGACGATTCTCTCCTTTGACCATCGACCTCTTTGGATAGATAGCATGCCACCATCCTTTAGGACCCGATGCATCTCCTGCATCACTGAAGCTATGTCGTCAAATGCGTGAATCACACCAAAGAGAAAAGCGGTATCGACAGAAGAGCGCGGAAGCTTGGTGTCGCTCGCGTCAACCATCTTGACCTCTATGTTCTCTATACTTCTTGCCTTAATCTTCTGTCGTAAATTCTCGATAGCCACTCTGTTGATGTCAATCGCATAGACGTGACCATGACCGCCCACAATCCTTGCTGCGGGGAGGGTGAAGAAACCAGGACCGAAACCAACTTCGAGAACCGTCTGACCCAATTCAAGTCCGGCATCATGCAGCATTCTCATCGGGTCAACGAAAAGTCGATACAGGGTTCCATGCATGAAAGAGATCATCTTGAACCGTATTGTGTCAGATATAGACATCTTGCCACGACGTTTCAATGCGCATTGAGGTTAGATATGGGCATTTCGATTTTGGGCAGCATCAAGATGAAAGAGTGCTCACCAATGCGGGAGGGCAAATCCCCAATCTCTCTATCACTGCCGCCTCTACTTCTCTTCACCTTAGAAGGTAAAGGAGTGAAGAAAGGACCACACGAAGGACAACCGGAGTCACTGAGTAGCATTCGTAGCACATTCAAATCGCAGCTGCTAGACTTAAGAGTACACTAGAGATGTGTGCATAGATCTTATCATTACTCTTGGATCCCTAGTTTTCGATTCTCTTCCTTCATGTGTGTCTTAATCAGAACATATCTGGGCACATGCTCCATATAAAGCCGGTATGAGTTGCCATACTGTTCTAGACATGCTTTCTCCTCCATCAGAATTCTGGACCTTCCAAAGAATGATGCGATTATCTGGAGGAATATTACAAGCAACGAACCAAGGGCAATTCCAATCCCGCAACCTGCAATGAACAACATAACTATTTGGGGATGGCGTGATGCTCTATAGAGCCCTCTGGTAACTGGCTGGTCAAGCGGAGTGTTCTTGAAGTTGAATAACGCGATGATAAACCCCGTCAGACCAAAGGAAAACAGAACAAGTCCAATAGGGAATACATAGGAACCAATCTTGAGTGGAGAAAAGATCACTATGATCAAATAGACAGCGAGTAATACTCTTTCTACCGCGTAGAATGCTCTGTGTCTTCTGTTCCAACTGGACCTGCTGTACTTATAGAGCCTGTGTACCGCTTCTCTGGGAAAGATGAGAAGTAATAAGCCATATGCCAAGTACAGCACGACAAGGAGATTCCAGCCATTAAGCCATCCGATTTCAAGTGTTGGAAATAACTCAATTTGGATCAACATGATTTCAACACCACGGCGAAGTTCTTAGCACTATTCTATCAAATAGATTCACTTCCCCTTGCAGATTATTCTTTGCAATGAAAAACGGCATTAGCTGATAACAAGCACAGTCAAATACAATGTCACTGATGCCAACCTAGCCACACCTCGTCAGGCAGTCCAACCCAAGGAGAGTGGTCCTGTCACGGATGAGAGTTATGGAGCAGGGCAGTATTGTGAAGGAAATGAGAACTGCCTTGGATAGTATGTCCAAAGATTGGGACAAGAATGAAAGGGTGCTCAGCAGCATGAGTCAGGGCAAGTGCCAATCTGGCGCTGGGGAATCTAGTTCCTTTTGCACCGCTATCCCGTCGTTAAGGCCCGTACCTCTATTGCAGTCCCGAAGGACCGCAACACAAGCTGCTTCTACCCCTAAGGATAGAAAACTTAGGAGGTGATTGATGGAAGATGAGGAACTCTCATCCTCTTCCATCCGCAGCTTCCGCTACGGATACCTTGTTACGACTTCTCCCTACTTGCTAGCCCCAGATTCGTAATCACCCCTAGGATAACGCCTCACCCAGAACCAGCTCGCATGGAGCGACGGGCGGTGTGTGCAAGAAGCAGGGACGTATTCTCCGCGCGATAGTGACACGCGGATACTAGGGATTCCAGGTTCACGGGGGTGAGTTCCAACCCCCGATCCCAACTACGACAAGGTTTCGCGATTGACTTCACCTTTCGGTGTCGTAACGCATTGTCCTTGCCATTGTAGCACGCGTGTGGCCCCGCCCATATCGCGGCATACGGACCTACCGTGGCCCCCACCTTCCTCCAGCTTCTCGCTGGCGGTCCCCCTAGTGTGCCCCGACAGGGCCGAAGCCCCCGGCTGGCAACTAGGTGGCAGGGATCTCATTCGTTGCAGCACTTAAGCTGATACCTCACGGCACGAATTTACGATGGCC
>LRSK01000108.1 GCA_001563325.1 Candidatus Thorarchaeota archaeon SMTZ1-83 | reverse complement strand
ATGATGTGGACATCCTTACCCATCTTGTAGAGTCGTTCAGCTGTTTCAAGTCCACTAAATCCGGCACCAACTATCACAAACGACTGTTTCGTGGTCATCTCCTTTCCGATAGCTGAGGTATCCGCCATTGATTGAATAGTGAAGACGCCAGGTAGGTCAACGCCAGGCATATCGGGAAGTTTCGGAGTGCCTCCCGTCGCAATAATGAGCCTGTCATATTCTACCGTTGATGTCTTGCCTTCATTCGAAACCACATCTATGGTCCTTTCCCTTAGATTGCCACCCACCACTCTGGTTCCGGCGCGGACTTCGATACGCTTAGTTGACAGCGTTTCGGTGGACCAGTCGGGGATGTACAACTCTTTGGTGTCCGGATTCTCCAACGCGAGTGATGAACCTGGCTTCTTATGTGCGGGTATCTTCTCTTCCGTCAGAAGCAGAATGTCGACCGCCGGGTCGAAGGTTCTCGCAGCTAGAGCAGCAGCAGCACCTCCAGGACCATAACCGACTATGGCAATCCTCATTCCATCGCATCTCCTCTTTTCCCGGACCTAAGGCGAGGAGCAAAGTAGATCACGATTATGAGTGCTCCTATGCCTACACCCAGGAGGACAACCATAGAGTTGTCCTCTATTATTCGAAGCGTCCCCATATGTAACTCTACTGATGCACCGGTCCGACTCACTGCGGCTGCGTACACTTCATACTCGCCTGCAACAAGTGCTGCTGGAGAAACATCAATATAGTAGACTCCTTGGTTCCCTGAAAGACTGAGATTCAACGGAAGCGCTCCAGCGGTTTGAAAGCTTATGTACACCGCTTGTGCTAGGGTGTATCCTTCAACTACCACTTCTCCAGTAACATGCTCTGTGATAAATAGCCCAACGCGGACCACGTGACTATCTAGAGTGGCACTGACTATTCTGAGATATGTTAGAGTCTGCGAGAGCATCACTGGGGGTAGTACCGACCAATAGTCAGCACTGCTGACGTTGAATAGAACACTATGAATGATATCGTAGTCCTCCAAGTCAACATTATACTGGAATGAAGTCATGTTGGTTCCCGAACTCTCTCCTGAGTCTACCGAATTCAGAGCACCATCAACAATGCTCCAAGCGATAGAGAGGTTCGCAGGAATGTCATCCCTGTCAGAGACCTCAATGCTGACATCAAAGGATTCCCCCGATGGTTCCACGGTGAGATTCCGGACTAACGGTCTCCATTGATTCGAAAGCGAAGCAGAGTTGGTCTGGTCTACTGGTGACATTGTACTATTGCTTGTGGAAACAGAAACATTGCCTCTCTTACCTGGGTCACTTTTCTCCAACTTCAGAAACACAGTTTCATTCTCGGTCCACGAGTCCGCTGTTAGTGCGGACAGGTCGTATGACATTCCTCCCCATTCGTACACAGTTGCTGCTCCTGATGTCACGTTCACGAGAATCTCATACCCATTGGGCCCAGTTCCTGCATTCTCGTCAGAATCTAGGTGAATTGAGAGAACGTTCGCTCCAGCATAGTCTGGGATACCCCTCGATGTAACAGCGAAGCCGATCTCAGTGGCGGCCTGATATGACTTAACACCAAGCACATCCAGCCCTCCATCGATGGCCAGGTCTACTGGAGAGGTTAGAGCATCTTCGATTCCAAACCAGTCCTCTATTGAAGTCCCGGCTACAAGAGGGAGATTCAGAACGTGTCTGACGGCCCAGACCGAGTCGACGAGGCCGTATCCCCAGTTGTCTAGCGGAGGTGACTGATGAGAAGGTGGTGGCTGGTCGGGTGCAGGACCACCTGTACCCGCCGTCAGCGCAGTGAAATCGGTCCACCCCGTATCGTCGGCTGAGGCCTGCCTAATCAAAGCCAAGAGCCCTGCTACATGGGGGGCTGCCATGCTGGTTCCTGACCTGCTTATCCACAGTGATTGGATGTTTGATGAGGCAGCCAGAATGTTGGATCCAGGCGCAGCTACCGTGATTTTCTTTATTCCATCTATTCGCGGCCCTGTACTCGATCCTGGGTCTACGTTTGACGTGCCTTCATTATAGTTTGAAACAGTCACTGCTAAGTCTGCCGTCCCGGGAGAACTGATGGTCCTTGTGTTGTCAATATGGCTCAAGAACTCGAAATCACTGAAATGCCAATTGCCGTCCCATGCGAACAAGTCGACGGTCACTGAGTTCCCATTTGGGTTCACAATCCCAACATCCCAATTCCCGTCTGTCCAGTTATGATCATCCTCTGAGATCTGGATCAATAGGTTGTTCATTCCTCTCAAACTCTCGTCTGCAAAGGCGTACGCAAAGAGGTTCGGCGTTTCTATCACCTGGGAGCTACCGACTAACGAAGAGAACGCCCCCAAGTCAATTGTGTTTCCGCTCGGAGGCGTCAAGAACACGTGCTCATCTTGGTTGTCACTATGCCATAAGAAGCTGAGAAGCGATGCATCAGGCAGGGATGATACTTTGAGTATTGCACTCGTATTCGCACCGGGGCCTACGTCAAAATGGGCGTGTTTTGACCTTGAGCCGAGGTTACCGGCTGCAACGGTACTCACTGTTCCATACTTCAGAAACGCCTCAGATACAGCCAGGTCCTCCAAATCCGTACCGTCAAGGAAGCCAACGTAGCTTGAGAATGACATGTTGATTATGTCGGCTTCACTCTCAACAGCGAAATGTATTGCCTCTAGAATATCACTGGACCTCAGTTGACTCTTTATTACCATCAAGTCGGCGCCCGGGGCAACACCTAAGAAAGAGGTGTACCCAAGTTGCCCGCCGGCTATTGTGGACGCTACGTGTGTCCCATGACCATCCGGATCGCCAATCTGATATGCCTGACTTGTCAGATTCACCCCGCGAATGTAAACATCATTATTCTCTTGGTCGAAGAGAAGCCTGACCTTGGGTTCTCCGAAGAGCACTACGTCCTCAGTCGCAAGGTCAACTCTGCCGTTCGTGTTGGCATCCACTCCTCCCAACCAGCAGTCACCTTCCTCGATCTCGAATGTATTGTCATCTCCGATATCTATGAACATGTAGTCCTCAGCGATATCAATCAGACCATCAACGGGAGGGCGGTCAATATGATTGATTGGTCCTTCACCTGCATCCGGCAATGCATTCCCATTGATATCAACGTAGTAATCACCGCTGTCAAATATCACATCGTAGGGACCTTCGGTCTGTCGCCAGAGACTCGGGTGGGTCCACTCAACTCCCAAGTCTATCACAGCAACTGTGACGCCAGACCCATTGATCGAATTTCCATCTTTCTTCAAGTATGTCCAGACATCGTCTGCACCCATGGCTGCCACTGATGACTGAAGGGCAGAGTAGTACTGTTTCTCACCGGAAGTTGCTCGAACAAGGCCTATCTCTGACAGCGCTTTGAGTGAAGCTGTGTCACTTACCCTTGCCGAGTAGATTTTTCCTACAGAAACTACTGAATCTCCTCTTCTCTCAAACCTAATTCCAAGTGACTCCGCGAGAATCAGCTGCTGGGTTGTCAACTCCTGTTCAAACTGGAGGATTGCGCGACTGCCTGCTAGGCTTTCGGGCACAGATGACACGGAAGAGGAAGCTAGTGCCATTCGGAGTTGAGGGTCGATGGAAGGTACTAGACTCTGCTCCAGTGACATCGAAAAGCGCTGGGCAGCTGGCGTGGCCGGTACGAGCAGCGTGATTACAAAGAGTATGAGTATCAAATGGTGTCTTAGCATTCTTCTACCCTCGGCGCCGGGTTCTTTTGGCGTTCTCACTGTGCGACTGATATGCTTTTGCCTGATTACTACACTTCAGGTCTTGCCGACAGAAACGCCTTAGAACATTGATAGTGCTTATAACTGGAACAATCAGAGCACAGGACATACGGACGTATTCTCAATGACTTCTGTGGAGGAAATCAAGCGGCTCCTTCAGAAGGGCGAAACCCAGAATATGGAGTTCAAAAGGAATCTATCAAAGGCAGACCTGAAACCTGAGCGTCGCCAGAAGCTAGTCACGCGCATACGTTTCATGACATGCGAGAACCCCTTTGAGGGACTCTTCCTTGTAGGAATTGAGGACATCGGCGGCAAGCGTTGGGAGGTCTTCGGTCTCACCGAGTCGCGAATATCAACTGCAGAGGGGATTCTCCACGAACTATGCCGGGAGGCAGAAGTGGAGGTTGTTGAAGAAGAGCGTATTGAAACTGAAAAGGGTCTGGTAGGAAAGTACCTCCTAAAGAGAATCGCCGCACTCGAGGTCAAGGAAACTTGCTCGATCAATGTCGCAGGTCGAGTGAACTCCGGCAAGTCAACCCTCATCGGTTCAATAGTCACAGGGACCCCAGACAACGGTGCGGGGAGGTCAAGGGCGTTTCTCCTTATCCATCCTCAAGAAATCGCGCGAGGCCAGACAGCTGACATCCATCTTGCTTTCGTGGGTTTCACTGAAGACGGGAAGTCCGTCCATCTCAATAACCCTCTGGACAAGGCCGAGTCTGCAAGGGTTCTTGATGCTTCCTCGAAGATCCTTACTTTCTTTGATGCTCCTGGCCACAGGGAATACAGCAAGACGATGATTAGAAGCATCCTTGGAGCTGACGCACAGTATGGACTAGTGCTTGTTCCTTGTCCGGACGAAGCGGATCTCATAAGGGCTGAGGAGGCTCGAACAGGACTGAGGCGTCTCGATGAAATAACACGCGAGCACCTCATTCTCATGGCTAGTCAAGGGACTCCTTTCATTGTTGCGATTTCCAAGGTTGACAAGTCCACAAAGAGGGATCTTGGCCTGGTGACAGAGGTCATCAGAAAGTCGCTGAAAGAGATTGGAAAGATACCGGTCAGCATTAAGACAGAAGACGAGATTCCGCCTCTTGTGGCCGAGGTTGAGCATGGAATCATCGTCCCGATGCTTGAGTTTGCTGCAACAGACGCTGAGTCTTTGGCGCTTGTTACGGGTCTTTTCAAGAATCTGCCTTCCAACTCGAGGTATCTTGATCCTACCAAACCTGCTCGTGCCTACGTAGACAAGGTCTATCGAGGGATAAGAGGCACCAACGTGGTAGTCACTGGAACAGTCAGGTCGGGAGTCTTCAAGACAGGACAGACGCTTCTTGTAGGTCCTGATGTGAATGGAGAAATGCAAGAGGGAAGACTGTTCAGCATTGAGATGTTCAAGAAGAGAATCAGTACAGTCAAGTCCGGCGACCTGTTCGGCTTTGACATTAAGGACGTTGATAAGCACAGTATCAGAAGAGGTCAACTGCTCACAGACCCGGATGATGACGTCAAGAGTTGTCGTGTCTTTGATGCTAACATAGTTGTTACTCGCCATCCCACCAGAATCTCTGTCGGATACTCACCCGTTCTTCAGAGCCATACGATACAACATACCGTGACGCTCAAGAAGATCTATGATGCAGACTACCTGAGTGTGGGAGATTTCGCCCGCGTTACCCTAGAGTTCATGTCCTTCCCTGAAGCAATAGAAGTTGGGGACAAGATAGTACTCAGAGAGGCGAACACCCGAGCAATAGGCACAGTGGAAGAAGTAATCAGCTAGGCTTTCCGTCGCTCCAGAGAGGGTAATCCAGACCAGAAGCATAAGCTCGTTCACTACGGACCAAGCCCTTGGTTGATTCAACATTCAGAATGGGCCATAACTCTACGCCGGCTTCTGTTGCTGCTGTCAGAACTCTCTTGGCCCACACCGTTGGCGTTGCCACTATTCCGTAGCTTCTCGTTTCAGCGTGAAATAGAGTAGCTTCCACGGATTGACTGGCGGCGGACACTACGTTGTCCTTTTTTCCGGCGAGCAGGAATGTCGGCCTTATCCCAACGTGGTTGAAATTAGGAAGCAGGATGATTCGCCCCTTCTTGACCAGAGAGTCGATTCTCTGGGGTGACCCAATCAGAGTGTTCGAGAGCACGCTCAGATCGCCGTGCATCAATCGCTCCAAGACCG
>LRSK01000107.1 GCA_001563325.1 Candidatus Thorarchaeota archaeon SMTZ1-83 | reverse complement strand
ATCCAAATAACGCCACGTACAGTCTGAGTTCAAGAATTTGGCATGATGGCTATGCATTTGTGGGAATCTGCGCACATTATGTAGCAAATAACACCCTAGGAGCAACAAACCACTACGAAGACTACCCTGTAGAACTCACAATTGAGTGGGTGAATAGATTAGGAGACCTCTATTGGGACACCACTTCAATGGACGTCACTACTACGGTTGACTCAAATAACTTCACACTGCCGTGGACCGGTGACACCGATGAATGGTATGGCATAGATCTAAACACTACTGTAGGAACTTGGTATAACGTATCAATCCTAAGTGCAGATATCTCCAACTTCGAAGCAACTCTCTTCAGTGAAGTAGATAGCCGAACACATGATACTGCTTGGACCGACTTGGATGCTGCACTGACAGGAGTATTGCCCGACATATCGTTCCAATTCGGAGCCATATCCGAAACAAGCCATCTACGAATCTACGCTGAAAGGAGCGGATCGGATGGGTTCCTTTGGATCCAGATTACACCCATGGAAACACATCAGCTAGAGTTTCCAGAGATATCTCCTGTGGGACCTGACATTCTCGCGATCTTGGGTGGTATTGCTTTGCCTGCTGCATTGGGCGTTGGCATCATCATAGTCGTCTACGTTGTATATGTAAAGAAGTTCAAAGAGTAAGTTTGGATGACAACCAATTTAGAATAAACAAAAGGGCAAGGGTCCTCAATCCCTTGCCACATCTCTCTTTTTCTGCAATTTCTCTAGAACTGAGATAATGCACCCTTCATCCGGACATATCTCTCCGTGTATCTGAACATGAGCACCCCTAGTACCAGAAAGACCACATCTAGTACAATGAGGGCCCCAACCGCATTCAGCACTAGAGAAGACCCAATTCCTTCCATGAGGAATCCACGAAAGCCCTCTACACTCCATGTTAATGGCGAAGCCACTGATATATACTGGAGGGCAGGCGGAAGGACCGCAATAGGGTAAGACATTGGTGCTACTAGGAATAGGACACTTGATAGTAGCTCTACCACCATCCAAGCTTGTTTAGCCAGCAAGATGACACATACGATGGTGAAGACCAGCCCCTGCATCGCTATAATTGAAAGAGCCACTACTCCCAAAGCAGGGAGGATGCCCCAAATGTTGAGCTGAACACCGAAGATTAGCACTGATCCACAAAGTTGCAGAATAACCCCAAGACCTCCATGCTGAAGGTTGTGAAGCGTGGAACCCCAGACAAGGGTTCCTTTACCCATTGGTGTAGTCATCAGTGTTTCAAGAGTTCCAACATTCTGCTCTCTACGCAGAGCGAACCCTGTGCCCCACATCATACTGATGGAGAGACCTGCGTACGCACTACCTATTGCGACATAGCTCAGCCAATCTCCAGTACCTACCAGTCCTTGAAGGTATGTTGACTCCGCACCGCCACTCACAGCTGTTCCTGTGATGAGCAGAGGTATGAACCAGAGAATAGGCATCACTATGAACCAAAGCACGCTCAGTGGATAGCTGAATTCGACTTTCCATTGCTTGATAGCGAGGGCATTTGCAGCTCTGAGCTCCGCTCGGAAACCTTCTCTCTTCCACATCCTTTCGAAGATGGCTGATCTCTTGATCTCTGTCATTTCAGAAACCTCCCATATGTCCTCGCTCTCTTGACCATCTCACAGCATACCTGAATGATCCCAATCCTATTGTCCAGAATAGGATCGCAATGAGTCCAAGTCCACAGAGAGCTGTTAGAAAGCTTACCACATTCATGATTCCAGTAATGGCAAGCTCTCGAATTGTCACTATTGCCAGAGTTGTGGGGATTAGATATGCGGCAAATCTCACTGGGCTTGGCAGAGCTGCTAGTGGATACTGAACTGGTGATATCATCCATGTCACTTCTGAAACCAGTTCTGTGAGCACACTTGGATCCTTGAACACGATGATCAGGCCCGCGACCATGAATCCGAATCCGTACAGCGCAATGATCATCACAAGCATTATGATGGCAATAGGCAGTATCTGTGTTAATACATAGCGTGATCCGAATATCACTGTGGATATCCCCAGAAGCATACTAGTCTGAAAGACCGCCTGAATACTGTCTGAGAACGCAGCGCCCAGCAATAGACTTACCCTTGGCACTGGAGCCATGAACAGCGGCTCCAATGTTCCGCTGAACTGCTCCCACCTGAAGTTGTTCCCTATGCCCCAGATGCTATTGTCCAGGAACATGATAACAAACCAGCCAATGATGCTGAACGTGATGTAGTTGTCAAATCCAGACAATTCTGTGAAGTATACGCTTGTTTCGGGGCCAGCGATTGCAGTCGCCATGAGGATGAATGGAGCAAACCACACGACTGGCAATATTCCCCAAATCAGAACATTCGCTGGGTATCTGATAGCAAGCCTCAGGTTCTTTTTAGCTATAATGATTGCTGCAGTCCAATCAAAGAAGACTGGTTTGAACTCTGTTAAGTATGAAGAGCCATTAAGGAAGACCTGATCTTCCTTGGAGTCTATCGAGGTATCTGTCAATCATCAATCCTCCTTCCAGTCATCTTCAAGAACACGTCATCAAGTGTTGGCTCTTTCACTTGAAAATGCTCGACTTTCACTCCAGCTGCATCATGTAACATGTTGAGGAGTCTACGGGCCAGCTTGTATCCGTCCTTTGCGGTGACCACTAAGTCTGTATGTCCATTCCTTTCAGTCATCGAGGCAGACATCACCATTTCCATGCCCTTGACGGCATCCAGATTTGGCTTCCCCACCAACGTTATGTGGAGGCTATCGTAATCACGGACTTCTTCCTTCAAGTCACGAGGCGTTCCAAAGCTCTTGATCTCTCCCTCATTGATGAGGGCAATCTTGTCACATAGCATGTCTGCTTCATGCATGTAGTGTGTGGTCAGCAGGATTGTTTTATCTCGCAACTCATGCCTGATGTAGGTTCTGAGGTCTGAGGCGAAGGTTGGATCCAAGCCTTGTGTCGGCTCGTCAAAGAGTAGAATTGGAGGGTCATGAAGCAGAGACCTTGCGAAGACGATCTTCATTCTCATTCCGTGACTCAGATTCTCTGTCTTCTCATCTGCTTTCTCCATTAGGTCCATTCGGCCGAGGAGCTCATCAGCTCGTTCCTTTGCTTCATTGTGCGGCATTCTGTATAGCTTACCGAAGAAGATCAGGTTCTCTCTAGCAGTGAGCTTCCAGTAGATGGACCGCTCATTGCCCTGACATACTCCCATGCAGGCCCTAACATAGGTTGGGTCCTTGATGATGTCATAGCCCATCACCGTAGCCTTGCCCGACGTGGGGATTACAAGGGTCGCTAGACATTTGATGAGCGTTGTCTTTCCCGCACCGTTCGGCCCGAGAAGACCATAGACCTGCCCATGCGGAATATCTAGTGACACTGACTTTAGAGCCTCGACTTTTTTCCTCTCCACGGGAACCACAATTGCTCTTCTTCTAATACTAATGAAAGTCTTAGACAGGTCTTGTATTTCTATAGTAGTTTGTTTCAACTTGTAGTACCTCCCCAGAAGTTTCGGGGATTGTTATTTGATGTTCGAGAGTCACGTGCATTCTGCCGCTCAACAACACGGCACAATGCGCTAGAAGTCGTGTGTTGTGCGGAGTCTATTCCTTGAGATATTCCGTCTTCATTCGAACACCCATTTTGTGGGGCCGGCGTTTTGTATATGAATTTTTCCGCAAGCGTAGGAATATAAAGAGTCAAGATTCAGTTCTCCGTCACAAATGCAATGAAAAATCTCACTGGGCTTTTTCATCTATTCAATGCCTTTGCCGGAATTTACGAGTGACTGCAAGACTCTTCCAGGTGGACTCTAGGGACGATACCATGTTTCGTAAGGAGTCTGTATTCTTGGATCTGGGATTTTGAGAACCTTCGCTACTACTTGGCGAAGATTGGAGTATTGCATAAGATATCTGGATTCAGCGATTCGCCTCGCTGCTCGAGTCGATCTTTCGGTAGATAGAATGGATTGTGCTATTGTGTCGAGCACACGGGCTTGCTCAAATCCTTGTATCTTTCTTAGGGCTCTGCGAGCTTTCCACCTTGCTCTGTAGGAATAATAAGATCCTCGTATTTGAGTCGCATCCTGAGAATATGCATCTTTGTAGACCTCGATTATGGCATCGATAACCCTAATGTCGCTCAGCACTTCTGGAATTTCTCGTAATGCCTCAGCAAGACCTTTCATGTGGGAATGTTTAGTAATGACTTTCGCAATCGCCTCAATCTCCGAATTTTCCCAATTGAAGTCCGGCAAAGCTTGAGCTATCTCAATTGCTTTTCCTGGAGCGCCAGAACTCCTAATGGCTTTGGAAATGATCTCCCTATTTCTCATCAACACGCAAATCCCCTCTTTTCCAATCATCAGCAGTGAATTCATTGCATGGACTCTTTTTCCCCCTCTCCTACTCTTGAGAATCTTGGTGAGAATTGGTATCGCTTCAGGTTGTCTGGTTTCGCCTAGTGCCTTTATACCCGGAGTTTCTGCAGCTCGATCTGAGTCCATGACTCGCTTAATACAACTCAAAGCTGATTCGTGTCTGATTCCTCCCAACGCCACGATGGCATTCTTTCTAGTATCTCGCCCATTAAGCAGCCGCTGCAACAACTCCAAAGAACTTGGATCTCCTATCTTCCCTATTGCATCAATAAGTGATGGCATCACCCATCCACGATTTGATTCCAGTCCCGAATGAAGCACAGGAAGAGCCCTTTCATCTCCCAATTCTCCTAGCTCTCGAACTGCGTTTGACCGCTTATCATATCCAGATGCTGCAACTCTGAGAAGTCCCCATAACAATTTCTTCGTATACTCTGTGCAATTGCTAAATGCCGAATCGGAACGTTTGATTATTTTGGCTGGTATCGGGACTTGATCGCCAAATTGACACGATAGGTTTTCGATACCATTGATAGCCTCCTTGGAGGCGCCAGCGAATCCCTTCTCTATGGATCCAGTCGTTATTACCACAAATCCATAGTAGGTTGAGAACACCTCCCTCAAACTTGGTTTGGATGGAAGCTCAGAAATCTCTGCGCTTCTGGCTTCAAGCAGATCTGCCACCAGCACAGCATAGGGCGTGGTTGCCATGTTCTGACTGACAAGAAAGAAGGTGTTCCTCCTTTTTATTTGGTTTCTAAGTCTGTCCAGTGATAAATCGAGAATCTCTCTTCGCAATTCCATTAGGTCGTATACGTCGACCTCCCGGAAAACATCCAAAAGGTCGCAATCCAGTCCACTTATGCATTCCAATCCAAGGAGTCTTATCATTGAGTCCCTGAAGGTCCCCTTCCTAACCGGGAAATACGGATTCCCTGGCACATTTCTGCTCTCCCTAAGACTGGATAGCAGTTTTGCAGTCTTAGCCCAACCCATCTCACGGATCTTCGCATTGACTTGTTGTCCCACCATAGGATAGTTCCTTAACATAATATGACGAGCTAATTCTCCTCTAGTAACTCCCATAAGCGCCCTCTCAATAACTAGTTACTCCTTGACAGTTAAAAGGTGCACACATACCAGTGAGCTTATTTTTGCTTTAATTAGTCGATGAACAATGAAACGCGTCCTAGTCCTCGGCCCATCAGGATCTGGCAAATCTACTTTTGCAGAGAAACTTGCTGACTTGCTTGGTGTGCCCTGCATTCATCTCGACTCATATTATTGGAAGCCGAATTGGGTTGAAACTCCCGAGGAGCAATGGTTTGAGACTGTTGGTGAACTCATTTCTCGCGAAAGCTGGGTAATGGATGGAAATTATACCTCAACTCTAGAAATGAGAATCCGGCGAGCAGATACCGCGATTTTCCTGAATGTCCCGAGGAGGCTATCCTTCTGGCGAGTGTTTAAAAGACGTGTAATGCACACAGGCCAGGTTCGCCCTGAGTTGGCCCCCGGCTGTTATGAAAAAATCGACCTAGACTTCATTAGGTGGATTTGGAACTATCCACTCAGAAG
>LRSK01000106.1 GCA_001563325.1 Candidatus Thorarchaeota archaeon SMTZ1-83 | reverse complement strand
GATCAGACGTATCTCGACATCATGGAGGCTCTTCTATCAGGCGAGGGGGTCTGGACAAATCCGAACTCTCTGGCTCGGACGCTTGGTATCCACCGTATGACTGTTCAAAGAAGACTGGAGCTTCTGACTCAAGAGAGTGTTATCTCAAAACCAGTCTCTCGTTTTCCACGGATGTGGGCCCCGCCTGACTACTTCATAGTCCTATCATTGATTGAGCTGAAGGGGAAACGGGACCGTATAACCAAGACCCTCGCTGGAGACCCCCACGTATCTCTAATGGTGAAGAATAGTGCTGGGAAGTACAATCTTCTCACAATAAGCAGTTTCTACAGGCTCAGAGACCATCTAACGTGGGAAGAGGAGCTTGATCAGCGATTCTCTGGCTCTGTCGGTGCCGTCAAGAATCTCTACCTCTCGCCGTCAATGACCTTCTCCATTCACCAGCAGTATGTACCGCTCGCGTACCTCGAGAAACGACTCGCGGCACTTCGCCGATAGAAGCACCTTCAAGGACCGGCAGTCATTGCAGATGACTGTCCGAAAAGGCGCCTAAGAAGTGGAGCAGAACAGATTTCAACCACCTCCCGATTCAATTACTGAAACCCAATCAACCTGGGAGTGGAGAAGGTGAGGTCGGTCGTATACGGTGCCGGTGCAATAGGCAGCGTTCTTGGTGCTAGGCTGCATAGAGCAGGACATGATGTGGTTCTCGTCGCACGGGCAGGTCATGTGAATGCCATCAACGAAAAGGGACTGAGAGTATTCGGCATCGAGGAGTACGTGGTTGAGGTCGCCGCATCATCCGACCCCTCTGTTGTGAAAGGTGCCGACTTGGTCTTTCTCACTGTCAAGACCCAGGACACCAAGACGGCTGTTGAGGAGTTCTCCCCGTATCTTGAAGACTCTGCGTACGTTGTTTCACTACAGAACGGGGTTCGAAATCCTGAGATCATCGCCAGCATAGTCGGAGAAGAGAGAACGGTCGCAGGTGTTGTTCGCTTCATGGCAAGCTACCTGAAACCAGGAGAGGTGGAGTACACCTGGAAGGGCAACTGCATAATCGGCGAGATGGAGGGGACAGTGACAGACCGTATGAAACGGATCGCCGAATACGTATCTCCTACCGTTGAAACTCGAACCTCAACCAATATTGGGGGGGAAATGTGGACCAAGCTCATCCTGAATCTCATCAATATCCCCCTCGCACTCACAGGCATGAGCTTCCCTTTCGGCTTCAGGGATGAGCATCTTCGGCTCATCACAGAGGCTGCTTGGAGTGAGGGCGTTGACGTGGCCAGGGCGGCCGGAATCAAGGCCGACTACCAAGACCTCGAGATGTGGCTGGGGCTTCTCAAAGACGGGGCCAGACGCAACGCGTGGATGAGCCAGCTCTCGCCTGACATCAGAGTGCATCCGTCGACTCATCAGGCGTTGGTTCGGGGGTCCACTGACGAGAGCGACTACCTGACCGGGGAGATAATTCGGCTGGGAGTTGAAGTTGGTGTGGAGACTCCCGTCAATACGCTGTTGATGCAGAAGATTCAGGACGTGTTGCGGAGCAGCTCTATCGAGTATGTTGAATCGGAGGACCTTTGGCGACAGATAGAGGACGCCAAGACGACCTAGGAAGTCACTCTTCTTTCAGCGTGATGACTTCTCCAACTCTTCGATACTCACGGGGCCAGTACATCAGAGCATCATCACGTGTATAGTCTTGGTCAATGTGTGCTGCCTTTATCTCTCCAACAAACCAGCGATGTGTACCTCCATAGTCCACTTCGTATACAACTTCACACTCTAGACTGACTGGGCATTCTTCTATCAGGAAACTCTCGATAGCCTTCCCCTGCATAGGTGTCACACCGGTCTTGGCAAACTTGTCGGCCTCTCTTCCGGAGATACTACCGCACATTCTAACGATGTCCAACTGGTCTGCTCTCGGGATGTTGATGCCAAACTCCCTCTTCTTCGAGATCAGTTCGAAGGTCAGTCTCTTCGGGACTATGCCCACCATGACACAAGGGGGCTTGAACGAATAGAAGCTGAAAGCCGCCGCAGTCATGATGTTCCTCTCCACTGTGACCAACACGATCGGAAACCCAGGAATCGACATCATCCCTCTGGCCGGGTCCTCCTCTCTCTTCATGTACAACCACTCCAACGAATAGTGTTCCAAGTGGATGGGGGCTAAGAGTCTAACGACGATGAGAAAGAAGTGGTCCCGTCGGAAACAGCCATCTCTAGGATTGACAGAATGAGTCTGAGCAAGTTCTTATCTTCGTATGCGGGAAGTGGCGATTGAGGACACGTAGTTTGACTCCACCAAGTGACCGCTATATTGCCGTCGACAAGTCGCGCGTCATGAGATGCCAGTGGTGTGGAACAGCAGAGAGCCGCCGCTGGATCAGGGACGAGGGAGGGCCATGGTGCTCCGAGGCTTGCCAATCAGCAAGTAGACTAGAGAACGAGACCTGCGGTGCACTCTTCTGCGTTTTTTCGATACTGGTAATCTTCTCCGCATCCATCCAGAGGGGCATGGTCTTGGATGTCACCACTGGCCTCATCATGATCCTCTTCCTCCTCTCTTGTCCTGCGGTGCTCTTCGGGTCAAGTATAATGTCGGGATTGCAGACACGAAAGCAGATACCGCGCTATTCAAGACGCGCTGGTAGGACCCTTGAAACTGCCGGATTCTTCTGTGCGAATTGTGGAGGCGCTCTCGAGGTCGAGGTCGGAATGACCATGGCCGAGTGTGCTTACTGTGGAGCCACAAACGAGATAGTCATGCGTTGAACAGCAATGTTAGTGCTGAGATTCATCTGTGAGAGCAGTGAGCCATGCCACCGTGACTCATCTGTTGTTGCCTGCACGGCGCGGTTTCACAGCCCGCATCAGGTGACAGGGGCTTCGTCTAACGAGATTCGTTTCTTCGTCGCATCTACTGTTGCTCTACAACCGATTGGTAGCACGTAGTTCTCGACGTTATGCCCAAGCTCGCCAATCTCAAGAACAGGGAAGTCGTAGTCTTCCATTTCTTCGAGAAATGCTTCACTAACCGGGCGGCTGAGTTCCTTTTCCTCCAGTTCGCTTCCCTCAAACCATCCTAGAATCACACCTGCAACCGAGTCGAAGACTCCGTGGAGCCTCAGCGCAGTGATGAAACTATGTGTGCGGGCCACATCGTCTGTGCCCTCTAGAAAGAGGATTGCCCCCTTGAAGTCCGGGCCATAACCTGCGAGAATCGTGTTGGCAAGAACTCTGATATGGCCGCCCACCAGTCGCCCGGTGGCACTCCCCTCCCGAAGACATCTCCAACCGGGATACTTCAAGTCTGGCTTCGACTGGTGCTGCCAGTTCTCATTTGGTCTAAGTCTAATCGGTCTTCCGTCGAAGAATGTACTCATGATGTTCTTCTCTATATGAGGAGTTATCTTCTGACCGAAGGTCCAGATGACGTCAGGCCCGTGATAGGTGACCAATCCAGTCCTGGCGTAGACTGCGTTCAGCAATGCTATGACTGATGTCCTTTCGTGATAGTGTCGAATCAATGCCGCCACGGTTCGATAGGTAGAGCGACACCACATTTCGAACAGTGCACAAGTCTTTTGTCTTGGTCACAAGTAGATGATGCCTGCAGCATTCTATGCATTTCTGTAATCCCCCGCCCCCTACAAGAGCGTCTTCTGGACGGTAGTTGGGTACAAGACCGAGATTTCATCTGCTCGGAAGTATCCCTCCTATGTATCTCTCCAAGTCGTCAGAGAGTCCATGACATCAACCACTCATTAACAGCATCTCATCCTTAGCACAAGAGAAAAAGAGGGGGAGGACTGGTTGACCAGCCCTCTTGACTCAATCAAAATGCATAGACTCTATCAACTATGACAAGGGTGCCACCGTCAATGGATGATAGGACGTATTTTCGAAGAATTGTGTCCCAGTATGCCTCAGCAAAGTCGACAGCAAGCGTTACCTCAATATACCAGTCACTGTGCCCATCTCCGTTGTTCTCACATGGTGCATACCACGTCAGTCCATGAGCCACAATGACATTCTCAGCAAAGGCGTCAAGACCATATGGTGGGTTGTTGTTCTGCACTTGCGGTGGATAATAGTCCCAGAAGATATACGTGTCCACATCCCAGGTTGAATCATACGGATACTCTTCTTGGTTGGTCGCATCACCATCCCAATACCACTGGAACGCGCTTTTTATTGCATCGAACACTATGGTTCTGGACTGGCTCTTTGTAATGGCCCAGATTCCATCTTTCCCGTAGCTCCCAAGGCTCCCCGTGGGGGTCTTGATATATGCCATTCCGAATGTGGCCGCGAGTTCACCTACGTCAATTAGTGTATCTATGAGGCTCTGTTCTGTGATAGGATCTACCACTATCTCAGGGTCCGCGTCATTTCCCTGAGTGTACCTTGCGTTTCCTAGATCATCCCATATCTGCATGTGACCCACAGGAGCGAAGAATGGATGGGACCCAATGAATTGTTCAGAAACAGTGACCCATTGTATGTATGGAAACTGTGGAATCCACCTCCAGTAGGTTCCCAATGGCATCAATTTGCATCTGATACTCACTCCTGTTATGTATTTGAATGAGCCAGTTGCCTCTAGAGCACCTCCTATGCTCAGATCAGTCTTCCGCCAGTATCGTCCACCTGAGTAGACATTCTCAAGATAATTGACCTCGATTGCTAATGCACCAGTTCCCATGCCACTCATTAGACCAGTCTTGGCGTGAATGACTGTTAGAGCCGCTTTGTCGACACGGCCTCTTGTGGCTTCGTCACTAGTGCTACGAATCTGTATCTCTACCCTTACACGATACAATGAGGTCGGCAATGCACTAGAGGTTATTACACTAATCTCTGCCCAAGGAGCATTGGCATTGTACTGATAGGTACACCACCCACTGTTCCCTGCCGTGACCCAGCTGCTTGTGCTATACCTCTTGTATTTGATAATCGCACGTGCTTGGTCATCATACGGCGAGTAGCCTCGGAACCAATAGCTAAACTTCACATATTGACCCTTTACGCCATTGCGGGTGGTTTCCGATGAGATCTCCTGATACAACGTAATTGTGGCTCCGGTAAAGTCTCTTCCAATAGCACATTCTTTATCGCCTGTGGGGCCAATGCCACCAGAAGAGCTTCGATAGAAAGAACGAGTGGGACTCTCATCCCAATAGTCAAGATAGTACCCGTCCTTGAAATCGCTGTTGTATAGGGCGGGGTAGCTTGGCTCATTGAACTCATCATTCAAGCGTAGCCAAGTGCTGAACGCCTGCGCTTCTATTGGGGCCGCTAAGATGGCAAATCCCAGCAGAAGCACAAACAAAACTACTGTCCTTCGTTTCATGCGCTCTCCACCTGGGTGCTGCAACCAACAGCTGCAGACTCCCGAGGATAATTCGGCAAATCCTCTTTTAAACTCCTGCTCCTCACGTGATGAGATTCGTTGGCGATTCATCCACGGCTCCCGCTCTATCCAATACGCCAGATGCTTCACCAGCACGTACACTATCCGCATGCGCATCCGGTCCACATGGGCATGATCTTGGACAAAGACAACAATGTCGATATTGAAATCCACCACCTCAGTCAACTTCGCCGTGACTCAGTAGGTAGAACGACGCTGCATGTCCAACATCGCACAGACCTTCTGTCTTCGGCACAACCGGATGGGTCCCACGAGAATACTGCAAACCCTTATTCAGGTCCATGAGTGAACCCAGTCGAAAGAGGAGAGGCGGCTTCTTGACGCAGGGGAATGTCACTGAGCAAGGCCATTGCGATTGGTGCGGAAAGTCTCGAGAAGAGTGGACCAATACATTACGCTACCGGGGAATGGGGAAACACTACTGCTCAGTAAAGTGCTACGCTGCTGGTGAGTACCAGACGAACCTCTATCTTGCTCTCTGCTCCGTCCCTGCTCTGGCCGTTGGAGTTGCACTCCTCTCGTTACAGCTATTGTCCGACTCTTCAGAATTCTACATTGCTG
>LRSK01000105.1 GCA_001563325.1 Candidatus Thorarchaeota archaeon SMTZ1-83 | reverse complement strand
TAAAGGTTCATGGTGCAGAGGAGAGGATTCTGGAGTATGTTGAAAAAAGGGGTATGATCGGCACCGTGATGGTATCAGCTTTCCACCACGTGATGCTTGAAATAATGCGTGAGCTGTCGCCACACATTACCACTGCTCTGATATTCAAAAAGAACATCGAGGACTACATAACACATGCAACGGAGATTGATGCAAACGCAGTCAATCCGGAATATGAGATTCTGACCTTGGAGGCTGTCAGGTCCGCACAAGAGGTTGGACTTGCTGTATATCCATGGACAGTCAACGAGAAACCATCCCTGCTGCGCATGCTGGAAATGGGCGTGAATGGCGTAATCACTGACGATCCAAGAACCACCATACAAGTTATCGCTGACTACTTGGAGTCAAAGCGTTGAGAACCTTGGTTCAACGAGTGTGGTCTATGACGAAGTCCATCACTAGCTCAAAGGCTTCAAACCGCTTCGTATGGCATGTGATTACGTGTTCAGCGCCTTCAATTACATGGAGCGCCTTGTCCTTCGAAGAAACACCCTCGTAGGCGATGGTGCCATTCTTTGGATCGATAGTCTTGTCAGCTCCGGATTGGATTACGAGGGTTGGGATGACAACAGTCTGCAAGTGGCTTCTCACTACCTTCATCAGCTTGAGGAGCTCGTGATACGCTGAGAGGGGTTCTTTTGGATACTTCGTGCGCATGATATCATACATGTCTGCCATGTTTGATAGATCGACTGCGCGATACTTCTTGAACACCTTAAGCACTGGAACGAGCCGAGCCAGGATTGAGTCCACGTATAGGGCAGGAGACATCGCCACTACTCCGTCAATCTCCTCTTCCCTTGATGCTAGTAGCAGCGACAACGCACCGCCCATCGAAAGTCCCGCTACGAAAGTATGGGTAGGTTCCCAAGACTGCACAAGACGCAGACCGACTATCGCAGACTCATACCAATCATGCCAAGTGGTGGTTGAGAAGTCTTCAGGCGTTGTAGCGTGCCCCGCAAGCCTGACGGCAAACGAAGATATCCCCTTCTCTGCCAGATACTCTCCAAGACTGGTCACTTCGTCAGGTGCCGCACCAAAACCGTGTATCAGAAGAAACGCGATATCTGCTCCTTCGGGTCCGTTTCTGACACCATCAACTTCACGAGTCATTGCTAAGGACACGAAAAGCGCCTCCGAAGTTATATGTGCCGGTCTGAGGAGGTCTTCACTCAATCCAAGACACCTGTTTCTTCGCAATACCTAAAAGGTCGTTGGCTGCCTCTCTCCGCGAGGTTGGATGTATGAAACTCTTAGTAAATGGCGAAGAGGTCTTCATGAATGAGTTTGTTAGCGACGTTCTACGAGATGTTATTCACGCTGTCGTGAAGCATCTGAAAGGCGTAGAGATTGACGAAATCAAGAAGATAGAACTCTCGTAATCACGATAGAAACCTGGTCAAGGGAGTAGAACGGCATATGGCACAGTACGGTTGGAACGGCAAGATTCTCTGGGTAGACCTGACCAAGAAAGAAACCAGAGAGGAGCGATTGAATCCAGAAATCTATGAAAGATACATCGGCGGAAAAGGTCTTGGAGCATACTTATTGTACAGAGAGCTTGAGGCAGGTATTGACCCCCTAGGACCTGACAATGTGCTCTTGTTCATGACAGGCCCTCTTCAAGGCCTCAACGCCACGAACGTGGGAAGATGGTCTTTGGTGACGAAATCTCCCTTGACAGGGATTTTTCTCGACACACACTGTGGCCATGCCCTAGGTCGTGAGATCAAGAAGTCTGGGTATGATTTGGTAGGAGTGAGGGGACTGTCGTCAAGTCCAGTCACACTTGTCATCCAGGATGACCAGATTCGGTTTGAGGATGCCAAGCCAATCTGGGGAAAGGGCATCTACGAGTCCACTGAGTTCCTCCATGATTCTCTAGGAGATGACTCGATTGTCTACGTGATTGGCCCTGCTGGAGAGAACCTTTGCCTACTGGCCGCTGGCTGCTGCGAGATTGCTCACCAGACAGGTAGAGGTGGGGCTGGCGCCGTCATGGGATCGAAGAATCTGAAGGCGGTTGCAGCCAAGGGTTCAAAGAAGATTGAAGCAGCCTATCCGGACGTCATCCGAGAGGTGGCCAAAGAGGCGGCAGCCTCTTGGAAGGACAAAGGTCATGATTATGGGTTCAAGAAACATGGTACAGCAACACTCATCGAAGTTTCGAACAGCTTGGGCCAGTATCCAACGCGTAACTGGGAGAGTGGGTATTTCGAGGAGAACGAGAATCTTTGGCCCGAGAAGCTGGATGACTGGTATGAAGGCAACAAAATGTCTTGTCCTCACTGTTTCATGAAATGCACTCGTGCTTTTAGGACAGATATCGAGGGAGAACAGGTCCTCTCAACACCAGAGTATGAAACTTGGGGATTGATGGCAGGAAACCTCGGCATACGAGATCCACATACCCTCTTCAGGCTAGCCTATCACAGTGACAATCTTGGTCTTGATACCATCAGCGCCGGGTCCACCATTGGATTCGCAATGGAGGCATTTGAGAAGGGTATTCTCTCTGAGAGCGAGATTGGGTTTTCACTGAGATTTGGTGATGGAGAAGCGGCCATAAGGCTGCTGAAGATGATTGCTTATAGAGAAGGCATTGGAGATGTTCTTGCTCTAGGAACTAAGAAGGCCGCTGAGAAGATTGGTAGGGGAAGTGCCGACTTCGCCGTTCACGTGAAGGGTCTCGAAACACCTGCATGGGATCCTCGTGGACGGAGAGGAATGGGTCTGTCCTACGCAACTGCAGATGTTGGCGCAAGTCACCTCAGGGGTTGGCCTGCCACCTCAGAACCCCCCTCGGTATCAGCAATTGACATGGTCGAGTCGATGATTGATTCTAGAGACCTCAAAGTCCTGCGTGACACCCTTGTGGTCTGTCATTTCACATGGCATATTCCTCTCATTAGAGGCCAGTTGATTCGCCTACTCAATGCGGCCACGGGACTGGAATACGATGAGAAGAGCATTGCGCTCTACACTCACCGGGTTGAAACGCTGACTCGAATGTTCAATCACAGAGAAGGTATATCAAGAGCTGACGACATCCTTCCCAAGAGGTTCTGGGAACCTGAGAAGTCAGGCCCGCGGGAGGGAATGACGGCCTCTGTTGACAAGGACGACTGGAACGCATGTCTTGACAAGTTCTACGAAATCCGGGGCTGGGATAAGGAGGACGGTCTACCGACTGTCGATACTCTGAAGGTTCTTGGTCTTGACGAGATCGTCTAGACTCCATGAGGGGCAATGCTCAGAAGACTCGCTCTCGGAAGTTCCTTCGTAGGTACACTTCCTTGCGCAGCTCATTGAAGCGTGAATCGAGGTAGAGTTTTATCACGTCAGCCCTATCTTCACGAACTATCGCGTCTAGAGCCCGTAGTCTTCTTTCATCAGCTATCTCTATCGTTTTCTCCAGCATGCGTAGACCGAGGTCCGTTTCCTCAAGTTCGTCTTCTATCTCAAAGTGCTGAATGTAACCAACATCTCCAAGTCCGGAGTCTTCTGCCACATCTAGTCTTAGTGCCGCGACGATTATGTCTTGGGAGGCCGCTACAACGTACATGGTTTCCTTTGTCGAACCAGTCGGAGTGAATGCAGAACGCGTCGAGAGACCATGAAAATCTATGCCTTCCCTCTTGTAGAACTCATCTAGAGCTCTCCTATCCTGAGCTGTAGCCAGCCTGACCTTTGTTTCCATGCTGCAAGCACCTGCCTATCTATAGTGGGTCCTTGAGTATACGATAGAAGTCTTGTGGTAGGTTTCCGACAACAAGAAGAGACTGATCGAATTGCACATCTTGATATGGTTTCACGCGAAGACACTATCGGGTGAACGGTGTGTCGGCGCGTTTTCCCTACACGGAAGCGTCATCATCAAGTGACAGCCTCTTGCTCCTAGTGCTAGTAGTCTGTTTTCTGATTCTTGTGATGACTATTGCCCTCATCTACATCCCTGCAGGTCTACGATGATGGACCTTACCTGGCTGCCTACTTGATTATCCGATATACTTGCTCTATTCGTTCAGTGAACTCGCTGTCTGGATGGCGCATTGATACAACGTACCTGCTTCCTGCTTCTATCAGCAGAGGCAACAGGGGTATGATTGTGGCTACGCCCGTCTTGAACTTGCTCTCGACCTCTTGCCTTATGGCCTTGTCTTCGTAAATGCTCGGCTTTTTGTTGATGATGATTTGGATGTCTGGGACCTGCAGCTTCTTGGCCACGCTCAGAGTGGCCGCTGTTCCCAGGAGGTCCTGTTCATCGATTCTGGCAACCACGAACAAGTTGTCAGCGGTAGCCATAGAGAGTAAGGTTTCCCTGTCGAGACCCGGATGTGTGTCTATGATTAAGTAGTCCAAGTCCTTGTCTCGCACTACCTCGTTGAACCCGTTCTTCAGATCTGATACTTCGTAGCCCTCTCTAAGAATCCTCGTGATGTCTGCTGCAGTCATCGAGCTGGGTATTAACAACAGATTGCCCGATTCGATGCTTGAGAACTCCTTCCTCGTTGTCAGGTCAATACAGGCATCAGCAATGTCACATTCACCTCTAAGGAAGTCGTTCAGGGTGCGCTTCATTCTCTCTCTGCCTAGTCCGAAGATTACGTGAATCCCTGGAGATGCCATATCGGTATCCATAACGGCTACGCGCTTTCCATCTAGAGCCGCCACAGTGGCCAGGTTCGCGGCGATGTTGGACTTTCCAGTTCCACCTCTGAAACTATGTATGCTCACGATCTTTGAACCCATGTTTCATCACCGAACATCACCGGCACCTGCAATGATTAGTAGAACCTGAGATGCCAAATGTGCATCGAATAGGAGTCTAGGACCTTATAATTCCTGTCGGGTCCTATTGTCGCTACTCCAAGACATCCACGAGCTTCCACTCAACCTGCTCACCGAGCTTTGATAGCACCTCATGAAGACGTTCGGATTTAACTCCCAACTTTTCGCTGATCTCTCCGAGCGAGCGTGAACCGTCGCAGAGTGTCATCGCGCGCTTTAGGAGCTGATACTCTTTCTCAGGCAGACCAACAAGACCAAGATACGCGTCGAACCTTTCATCCGCCCCCTCGATTTGAGGACACATCTTTGAGATACGGAGAACTCCCCAGATTGCCAGGTACTCAACTGCCTCCTGTACCGCTTTTTCTTCTATCCCGAGTTTCGCACTCAAATCGTGAATGGAAAGTTCCCCGTCTATTGTTTCGAGGATCTTATTCCCAATCCCTCCAAAATCACGGTGGTATTGATCCAGAAAGCCATGCGTATTGGACGCCATCTCTGAGGAGTCTGCCTTCATGGAAGGCACAACGAACGAACTCAAGCTTGAGGTTGTCTTGAGGACACCCTCGTAGTATTTGAGCGAGAGTTCGACCTCACCCCTGAAATCAGCAAAGATACTCTCAACTGGAATATCCATCTCTACTTCAACGGAGTAGCGGTTCATGAACTTGCGACTGAGGTCTCTCAGAACGGCCCTGAGGATCTTCTTAGGAGCATTGACATCGGCTAGGAAGATGCATATGATATCTGACTCCGTCTGCTCGTACATAACCTCAGAACCCTCAAACGCAAGGCTCTGGACTGAGCGTTCACCGAACTCTGACGCGAAGGAAGTAATCGCTGTAAGAAAGCCTGACAGGAGTTCGTCCAGCTTCCTCGAGCCATCTGGCGAGTAGTGGAAGATGGGTACTCCTCCAATAGTCAGGACCATGAACTCATTCACTTGGAGTCGTCCAGACAATCATCTTCTCTCCATTGAAAGTGGTCGGGGCATCGTTCAATTTAAGCTATCCCGTACGTTCGGTGAAGTGAATGTCAACAATCCCAAATAGACCCGAAAGGTCCATATTCTGTTGGCTGCGGTCAGACATTTGCCGGTGGAGAAATGCTGGAGTACCGAGAATTCCCACTTGGAACTGCTTCATACTACATGTTGTATTCTCCATTCATTGCGTACTGTATGTTTGTCATCAGCCAGTTGATCTCAGGGACTCTTCTTCTTGGCCTCGGCTTGGGAGTTGCTGCATGTGCGGTGTTCTTAGCAGGCGCAGCCGTGGATCGAACGCGCAGAGGTCAGCTCTTTCTGCTCTTTTCAGCAATGGTGCCGCTGCTTCTGGCTGTCTATTTCAACTACTTGGGATTCCCTATAGCTCAATCCCCTGACTTGGAAACCCTCTTCACACTGGTACTCTTCGCCGGACTGGCAAGCACGTTGGTATGCTGGAGTGTGCTGCTGAACCAGACGGTTGTAGTTCGATATCGCGGCCGAATTGTAGCCGGGTTCTTCTCTTTCAGCATAATCATGTACATGGTCCTCGCTGGCTTAAATTCGCTGAGCGTACCACTGTACTTCCTGGGGATTCCTTTTCCAGAGATTATAGGGATGGTATCCCTTGTAGTGGGGGTTTCGATTAGGCCATGGAAATGGAACCTTCATCCTCTTGCAGTCAATGACAGTGCGAGGAGATACCTTGGTCCCATGGTACTCCTACTGACTGCTTACATTCTCTGGTACTTCTCAACGACAATGCGCATTGAGAAGCTCTTCGAAGACTTCTCATCAGAACCGTATATGCCCTTAGTGGAACACTCAGAACTTGGAATCTTCCATCTGCTCTTCATGATCTTAGGAGTGGTTGTCGCGGGAGTTCTTGCAGATGTACGAGGCAGAAAGATGGCGTTCAGCACTGCAGTTCTTATCCTCGGAAACCTGGCAATCTTCGGTGAAACATTCTACTTCGTAGCCGGAAGTGAAACGGTCCCCGAGGTTATTGTATACTCAATTCCTCTGCTTGCCTGGGAGCGATTCATTGAGGGCTATCTTCTTGGGCTCTGTGTCCTTCTGATTTGGTCTGAGTTAGGTGCACCCCGGAGGAAAGGACTTCGACAGTCGATTATCCTCTGTTTCTACGCAGGCTTTACTGCTCTCTTTTTCGCGGCGTACCTAGAAGTGCCTCTGGGCGGACCTCCAGTGCTTGTTCGTGAACTTGGCGTGCCTTTTGCGGTGTTCCTCTCTTTGGTGACACTGTGGCAGACGGCTCCTCTTCCTCAGATACTTGGTCGGGAGATTGAGATGGAGCAGTTTGCCCTGGACTTCGACCAGAGAATGGTTGACAGGACAGTATCTGCGTTTCTGGAGGAAGAGGACTTCAAATCGATAAGAACTCAGATGGACGTAATAGATGCTGCCCAAGGGCTAAGTGATAGTGAATTCACTGAGTTTCTTGGGAACGACCTGGAGAAGATACTGCCCCTGAAGAGAGTAAAAGGCATAGGACCAGCATTGGAGCAGAAGCTAAGACGCGCCGGCTATGATTCTGCAGCACAGCTTGCCGGAGAGACCCCAAAGAGACTCTCAGAGAAGGTTGAAGGCCTGGGCGAGAAGCAGGCTGAGAGCATCCTGCTCAACGCCCGTAAGGCCATCCGACAGCTCAAGAGGTCCAAGCGATAGTTAGTGCCTCTGTTACTTCAAGTCGTCTGCGAGAGCCGTCTTCTTCTTCAACTTGCCCTTGGAGGTATGGGGAGTCCTCAGCAGAGTGTCTGATGCCTTCTCCAGTTCTCGGGCTTCGTCTGAAAGGACGGCTGCAATCCTCATCATTTCGTGTCCAGCAGCCACCAATGGAATATACTTGGCTGGGTCCTGTTCTACAAAGCAGCCCTTGGTGGTGACATCTGCCACGGCCTCGGATATCTTCAAGGCCGCATATGCCTTAGCAGCAGCGTACGGATTACTGAAACCACCAGCGGCAATGGCCTTTTCTGCCGTCACCTTTACGGTTGGCATCTTCGGTTCCTTGCCTTCCTTGATTGATTCGATGACGGCATAGATCTCCTCTTGGAGTAATCTCATGACCCCTGTGTTGGTCAGTACTCTGATTATGTCCGAATTGAACAGGACCATCTCTGTAGGGTCCAGAAACTCCCTTCGAGCCCCAATCATTGCGTCCGCATAAAGTATGAAGAAGCCCTGCTTGTCGAGGACAGTCTTGACCTTCTTCTTGTCCTCTCCCTTCTTATAGAATCCCTTCTCAGAAGGTCCATCGGATATCGTAATCGTGGGGAGGCCTGCTTCATGGAGCATCTCCCTGGACTTCGCTGGTCCCTTCAGAGCGGCGTTAGGACTGACTGACAAGACTAGCTGAGGTTTGTAGTCAATCACCATCCTTGTTGCGTCGACACAAGAGTCCTCGTCAAGCTTGGCCCCGCTTGTGAAGACTCTAACTTCGAGGTCTTTCCTGTCAGCTCGCTCATCAAAGATTAGGTCGAGCAATGGAGCAGCCCCGATAGCGCCGAACTTCACAACACCCAGTTTGAAAACATCGTCTGACATTACTGTCCATCTCTTCAACAGTTGTTTGCGATTTTCGCCGATTGACGCGGAACATAACTGTTCCGGTTTTCATTGAAGCGATTCATTCCGCGGTGGAATCATGGCTCTTGGAGTGATAGTATGCAAGACCAGTTCCTCCAAGAAGGTCAGCGCCCTCCAGCTCGCTTCCACAGGTCGCACAGGCAAACAGGATCTTCGGCTGATTGGAGGCGGTGCCACACTCTTCACAGACCGGTTCAACCTCTAAGACATTGAGCTCCGATACCTTCATCGCATTCTTACA
Organism: Candidatus Thorarchaeota archaeon SMTZ1-83; assembly: GCA_001563325.1. The sequence continues at coordinate 155 of LRSK01000105.1, read as the reverse complement.
GTGAACGCACTTTACCTCAGTCATGTGATCTTCAATTACAGTTGGGGTCTTCTCATGGCAAGTCGGACAATGGACAGTATAGACCTTGTGTAGCTTCTGTGACCCACATTCGGGTCACACCAGCGTGATTACAACGTCTTCACATCCGCACTGGC
>LRSK01000104.1 GCA_001563325.1 Candidatus Thorarchaeota archaeon SMTZ1-83 | reverse complement strand
ATATCAAATCCTGAGATAGACTTCCTTGTCTACTTCGTTGGACTGATTGTGATGTCTATAGGTTTCTCATTGTTCAATGCAGGCAGAGGTGTGGAAGAAAGGAAACCACCGCCGCCGACTGTGACAGAGATTAGATGTGATGATCCCGAGTGCACGTTCAAGGAGATTAGGGACTTCAAGAAGGGAGACTACATTCTCAAGCCTGTCGAGGTTCTATGTCCCAAGTGTCAGGGCTCCATGACAGTGCATGGTATCTACATGGTGAGAGAAGAACCCGAGCAGAAGTATGCGGTCTAAGGTTGTCCGATGAGCATAGTTGCGTCTTGGTCAGAACAGATGCATCCAATAGTCTATCAGGACTACTCATTGTCTTAGAGTAGTCACTATAGGGCCGTCTTCAGCAACAAATAGACTATGTTCAAACTGTGATACCATGCCGTCCTTCCCCTCTATGAGAACGGGGTAGTCCCTGATCGCTCCAGCTCGAAGAAGTGTGTTGAGTGCATCGGGGACGTCAACCTTGGAGCTGTCTAACCATCTTGAAGCCCATGGCAATGTACCGAATCTCTTGCGAGCTGCCTTCCGAACTTGATTTGTGAGGCTGTCGAGCTTAGTCTTGTTTGACATTATGTTTGAGAAGATGTAGGAGTTGGAGCCTGCCTTGATGGTGCCATTTCCATCAGTAGCGAATGGTTCTATCGCATAGGTTTCACCTAGTCGCATCCTAGGACTTCTTCGAGTACGGACATTCGGTACGTTATTTCCGGCATGGAGATTCCAAGGCTTCATCTGATGGCCAGACAACTGATGAATTGGCCGTAGACCGTTCTTCTTTATGGCCCGCTCTATCGCTGCTCCCACCTCTCCAACCGGCACCCCAGGCCTGACGACCTCGATTGCGGCATCCAGTCCAGCCTGCGCCGCTGCAATGAATCTCTCGAAAGAGCCATCCAGGTCGACTGTTACGGCTGTATCTGCAATGTGCCCGTTCAAATGCGTCCCTAAATCCACCTTCACAAGACCCTTGTCCGGGAATGTCCTCTTGTCACCATGCGGGCTTGTGTAGTGTGCCGCTTCCTCATTGGTTGATACATTCAGCGGAAATGCTATGCCGCCTCCATACTCTAGGATTTTCTTCTCTGCAAAGGTGCACACCTTGAGTACCTTCACACCTGGCTTCACCAGTTGGGCCGTTTCTTTCAATACTCGCGCTGCGAGTCGACCAGCTTTGATGAAGTCAGGATTAGGAGAGGACACAGCGACTGCCTCAACCACTCGGCTGCATTTGCAATCTTAAGGAGTTCTATATCAGAGCTTAGACCTCGGTACGATTCCACAATTGCGCGTGGAGAGTAATATAAGTCAGCAGGGGGAAATGAGGTCGAAGTTCCAGTATTAGAATCACAAGAGGAGGATAATCATGAAAGTAACCTATCTAGGTCATGCATCCTTCAAGATTGAGTGCGAGAGGAACGTTGTCTTCATAGACCCATGGCTGACAGGTCCCACATCACCTATGAAGGTTGACGACGTGGAGAGAGCAGACATCGTTTTGGTAACACACGACCACGGAGATCACGGATATGCAGAAGCCGTTGAAATCTGTAAGAAGACAGGTGCATATTTCGTCGCAATCAACGAGCTTGGGATTCAGGCGAAGACCGAGGGGGTAGAGAACGTACACACGCTCAACATTGGTGGAAGTGTCGAAATCGGCGACATCAGTGTAACGATGGTTCATGCATTCCATTCATGTGGGAAAGGAGCTCCTACTGGCTTCGTAGCCAAGTTTCCGTGCGGGACGGTCTATCATCCTGGGGACACAGGAGTCTTCTCTGATATGCAACTCTTCGGAGAATTGTATGGAGTCGACTTGTTTCTTGTTCCCTGCGGTGACTACTATACTCAAGGGATAGACCAAGCGGTGACTTCAGTCAAGCTGGTGAAGCCCAAGGCTGTGATTCCAATGCATTACAACACATTTCCGGTAATTCAAATAGACCCTGAAGAGTTCAAACGCAGAGTTGCTGAGGAGATGAAGGAAGTAAGTGTGAAAATCACTAAACCTGGAGAGTATGAGGAGTTCAAGTTCTAGTCTGGTCGTGGCAACGATATTCACTTGATATATGACGACGTTGATTCCCCGCCATGTTTGGCTAGGTATCGAGAGGGGGTGGAAGTCTATAGCTTCCAATCACCAGATCGACGAGGAGATTCAGGGAGAGCCCTAAGAACGAAACTAGCAAATACAGTTGCCGGCAAGTATCTGGGGGAAGCGTGGTGTATCGGAAGAGCAAGACCCAATCTTGCGGCATCGTGAGAGGAATTGCCATCATACTTCTTCTCATCGCAATGACACTACACCAACTACCCACAGCCAGAGCAGACTCGCAGTTGGTCATCCCGCCAGGAGGTCATGAAACACTCTCATGGGGAGTGTGGACGCAGGGACGAGGTCTCTTTGGGGACTTTGAGGTTATCAACGGTTCAGACATCACATTCTTCATCTGCAACCAGTCTGCGTTCAACGACTGGACAGGAGGGCATTCCATCCAAGCCTACGAGGTCATGGAGGATGTCACCAGCGGAGAGTATGAGTATCTGGGAGGTCGTGGCACAACTTGGTATCTCGTCTTTGATAACACAGACGAAGTTTCCACTACACAGACAGTGAAGGTGAACTTTCACATAGACTTGACAGCACCAACGATAGAATGCAGCATCAAGAACAACGATGTGGTTTCAGGACCGTGTGAGATCACGATCACCGCTACTGATAGATTCAAGGTCTACTCAATAGCGTACACAATCGCCGCCTCAAGCTATCCCAACTCGTTCGACCCAATAACGCGCGATGTCCGGGACATGGATAGCGACTCCATCTCGTTCAATCTCAATACAACGCAGATGGAGAATGGCACTTACTACATCTCGATAGTAGTGAAAGACGTATCGTACAACGAACGACACATGGTCGTTGATTTCAGGGTAGAGAATGAGTATGACCCCACACTTGGTATTGTGAGAGTTCTCACGAATCCATTTGTAGTAGCTTTCATCCCACTTGGCGTCCTTGGCCTGATCGTCGTTCTCAGGAGAAGACAGCGCATCATCACTGACTCTGAAACTGAACACTTGCCTTCACCAGATTCGACTGAAGAGGTGGAATCTCTTCCTTCCGAGGATACACAGGTCCAGGAGCGTGCTCTTGAAGAAGAGCCCGTGACTGAAGAAACCACCAGGCCAGAATTGGGCAGAGTCCCGGTCGACCTCCGAGTCGTAGCTTTCATGATTGGTGCACTTGCTCTGTTTGCACCCTACATGCTTGTGCTTCAGCTGGACCAGGGAACCTTCATACTTGATGCCATGACGTGGAGATTCACTCGTAGCGACTCGTACTGGTGGCTCACTTTCATGGTGGACTATATGATCATGGGGACCGTCCCTTTCACGGTCTGGCGAGCTGCGCTCGTGTATCAGATGTATCGCTACTATCAAGGGAGAAGCACACGCAGGACGACATTTCTGCTGGCTGTCGTGGCTGAGATGATTATGGTGACTGCAGATCTTGTAATCTACTACTTGATATTTCCAGGATATTGGGGTCCTCTTCTGACCATTCCCACACCCCTGATGCTTGTGGGAGCTTCGGTCTTCTTATGGATGACACCGTACCCTGTACCAAAGACCCCTTTTGATGACCAAACCGAACCAGAGAAGTGGTGGGAACAGGACACCGAAACTGAAGGCATCCCACCAAAGCAAGCCGCAGTAGAAGACCAATCGCAAGATGGCACTGCGCCTGTGGTGAAGGAAGATGGAGGCGAGTAGTCTGTCACACGGAAACGTGGGGTCTGATTCCGTTCCAATTCCGGTTGATCTCAGGGTTGTGTGTTCAATTGTAGGTGCGCTTGCTCTCTTTGCCCCTCTGATTGTGGTAGTCCAATTTCGAGTGACGGATTGGTATGTGACGATACAAGCCATGACTTGGATGGTTTCAGGGCGTTGGTTTCAATTCATGGAGGGCATAATGCTATGGGGTCCTCTGCCTTTCACAGTCTGGCGTGTGGTGTTCGTCTATCAAATGGTTCGCTACTATCGAGGGAGAAGCACACGGATGAGGACATTCCTGCTGGGTCTTCTAGCCGAGATGGTTTGGACAGGGTTCATGATTGCATTCACACTCTCCATGCCAGGCTACTGGGGCCCGCTTGTGATGATTCCGACTCCCTTGATGCTCTTCGGAGCGTCAGTGTTTCTATGGATGACACCATACCCTGTGCCCAAGACTCCTTTCGATGATGAAGCTGAGCCAGACAAGTGGTGGCAGAAGAAAGTCGATTTCCTAGTCGGACGACCAATTGAATCACGAAGATGGGATGGTCTGATTCACGGAGAGAGCAGACTGAAGTGTCCTAGATGTGGCAGCGAAGAGATTGGTAGAGAGATGCATCCGGGGTCATTCGGCATAAGGGCCCGTTTCGTCTATTCTTGCAGAAGGTGTGGGGTCCAATGGGAAGAATGACTGCGCACACTACCGTAGCGAGTACAGAACGAACTCAGACAAGATTCCGCCCGATTTCGCTACTGGCACTCCTTCTTGTAGCCCTTGTCATCTATCAGTCGAATGCATACCTTGATAGAATAGAGTATGTATCTCAGTTTGTGGAAGGTGATGTGGAAACCGGGCTCACTTGGCCGAACTCTCGTTGCGCACTCTTTCCTTTCCCCCGTGATCCTCTAGCGCCGGGCATTCCAGACTGGACCGAAACACCACTCAACCCTGTGGACACCTTCATCTACGCCTTCATCGTCGGAAACCTAGCATTCAGGGTGTCGTGGACCATAATATGGATTGGAATTGGTCTGTTGATTGTTCTCTGGCCGCTGACACGAAAGCGCACTTGAGAAGACTTATGAAAGTTAGACGCATCTAACAATTGAACCGACCATATTCAGGATGCCATCTTGGCATCACAGCAGGTGATGGCAATGGAGATGAGTTTCTTCTTTCGGATCTCATTCGTTCTTCTCTGGGTATGTCTGGGAATTGTCAGGGGGTACTATGGTCGAAAGACAAAGACTCACGATAGTCTTGTAGGAATCAAGGAGAAACTGAATACAGCGATGGAGGAGGAGGGCAAATCCTTCATGATTCTTACAGCTGTCGTGACTGCGATAGGAGGAATAGGGCTTGTTCTCTATCTCTTGGCGCCGCCTTGGTGGACATGGACACGACTTCCTCTTGGTGAGTGGGTTCAATGGCTCGGAATAGTAATGGGAATTGCTCCACTCTTCTACTTGGCTTGGGTCCACAGGCACCTCGATACGCAGTGGTCAATCGCGCTGGAACTGCAGGAGAATCACAGACTAGTCACTAGTGGACCCTACAAGAGAGTAAGACATCCCATGTATTTGGGAATCTTCATCTACACGGCGGGATTGATTCTGATTTCGTTAGACCTCCTTGTCTTGGTCTTCTTCGGGTTCTCAATCTGGGTCAATTACAAGAGGATTCCAAGAGAAGAACAGATGATGATAGATGAGTTTGGTGAAGAGTATCTTGAGTACATGAAACAATCTGGAAAGCTACTGCCTAGTTTCCGTAGGACCAATGAAGACACACTTGCGCAAACATAGTCGATTGAGTGCGTCTTGTGTACTCATTGAGCTTGATTGTCTGAGTTGGTAAAAACAAGATGAAGTGGCCGATGCCTGTGCCCCATACCACTAACTCCCAGCTTCACAGCATCGGAATATCATCCGGCTCTGCTGAGTTGTCTCGTGATGGGCATTGGTGGCACCGACCTGCCTGTCAATGTACGAGACCTGGGTGACCCACGCTTCATCTAAGGACATCGTCCCCATCTTGTGAGTCCGTTGTGGCTCGTCCTATTGGTTCTTGACAAGCACCAGTCCAGGCTGTCACCCGTTCCTTGCGCAACACCTCACAGGCAGAACCTCAGTGCGCCCTCGTGAACGGGCCGTTTCTCCTGAACGGTACAATATCTGAACGAATCGTTATTAGGCTTGTCATAATAGAGTGCTATCCGTGAAGAAATGGTGCTAACGACATGTTCAAATACGGCACACTCCCAAACTGAGCTTGTAAGGCAGCGCTGAACAGGATTCAGGCGCACTTTGCAATTATCAAATCATCATATCATGAGCCACGGGTTCGCTGACCAAATCTTAACGGGTCACCGAGAAGCCGTCGCTAATGTCTTCGGACACTTATCATTCATCAGATCATCAGAATCACAGGATTATCATTACGAATGCATAGGACAGACTCATAGTCAGACTCAGCTGGTATATCACTGGTCGAAAATCAAGAGATGGGAGATAGCTCCAAGCACGTGACGAGTCAAATAACGAAGAGCTGTGTCAGAATGACATGAGATGGCACGTGGCACTACGTCATAGGAGACACCATCATTGGGAACAGACTTTGATTCAAGTACTGCAAAATACGTGATAAGAGCCAAGATTGAGGTTGACGGAGTAGTTGACAAGCCAGACGTCGTGGGAGCATTGTTCGGACAGACAGAGGGTCTCTTGGGCGAGGACCTAGACATTAGAGAACTTCAGCGCACAGGGCGCATTGGAAGACTCCAGATTGCAATTACGTCAAAGGGTGGAACTAGCAAAGGCGAGATTGTCATTCCAGTTTCCCTGAACAAGACTGCAACAGCGATTCTTGCTGCATCTATCGAAACTGTCGACAGAGTTGGGCCTTGCACAGCGAAGGTCACTATTGAGAAGGTAGAGGATATTCGAGGAGCAAAGCGTCGAAAGGTTGTAAGCAGAGCGATTAGTATCCTGAAGGGGTGGGAGGAGGAGATCGCACCCGGAGCAGGAGAGATTACGACTGCTGTCACAAGAGCGCGAAAAGGACCCATAACCAAGTATGGCGCAGACAAACTGCCTGCAGGTCCCGAGCTCACTAGCAGTGACGAGATAATAATCGTCGAGGGTAGAGCCGACGTGCTCAACCTGATGAAATGCGGCATCAACAACACAATCGCCGTAGAAGGCACTCGTGTTCCAAGGACGATAACTGATCTAACTAGGAAATCGAAGAAGAAGGTCATAGCATTTCTTGATGGGGACAGAGGCGGCGACCTGATTCTGAGAGAACTCATGCAAGTGGCCAGGGTTGACTACATCGCGAGAGCTCCTGAAGGTAAGGAAGTCGAGGAACTGACTAGACGAGAAGTTATGAAGGCCCTCCAGGCACAGATTCCAGCAGACCAAGCACTGGCTCTGGTAAGTGGTAGAAAGCCACGCGAAGCCAAGAAACGACCTACCAAGACCAGACGGGAACCCAAGCCAAGAAGAGTTGAGGCTCCGGTAGACAGGAAACCGAGAGCAAGCCCACGAATGGTGCGGGAGAGTGTGGACGATGTCTACATCGAGAAGATAGCCGAGATTAAGGAGGCCTTCAAGGCCACCATATTCGACTCGAAAAAGAAGGTCATAGTTGAGTGTGGCGTTGCTGAGTTGGCTAAGACTCTCGAGGGTCTTGATGAAGCCGATGCTATAGTTCTGGATGGAGTGGTAACACAGCGTCTAGTAGACATGGCCAGCGCCAAGAAAGCGAGACTCCTCATTGGAGCGGCAGTCGCAGACATCGAGAAGCGACCGCCAGGTCTAGGGATTCTCACGTTTGATGAACTGGGTCAGTAAACAGTGAGAGGCTAGAGTCCAGTAATACTCACAGTTTCATATTTGGGCCGGAACGGGCTTACGAGAGACTTGAAGCTCGATAACTCAGATGCGATTATGGATGATATAGAATCGACAGCAGAAGTACCAATCTCAGATGAGCCATTTGAGAAGGTTGTTGGTCAAAAACATGCTGTCGCTGTAGTGCGTTCTGCGGTAGAGCAACGAAGACATGTATTGCTATGTGGACCTCCTGGAACTGGAAAGTCTCTCATTGCGAAGGAGGCCTATACTCTTCTTCCAGAGCCCCAGGAACAGATTCTCATAAGCCACAATCCATCTCAACCCAATCGACCAAAGGTCATCGTCAGGAAAAGAGGCCAACGTAAGGAGGAAGAACCAGAGGACATACCCGATACGGTCTACGTCAGGCCTGATGACCTTCCTTTTGATATCGGTGTGCGAATGGGATATCGCTGTTCAAGGTGTGGAAGCTACTCTCTGCCAAGTCAATACGTCTGCATGGAGTGTGATTCGCCGAAAAGATGTGAATGGACTGCAGAGGGAGCAGAGGAATATGCATCCTTCTCTGGACTCTTCCGAACCTTAGATGTCATGAAAGAACCGGCACTTAGGAGTATCACTAGACGCGAAGAGATTGAGGGCACTCCTCACACTATTACTTACGACAGAATCGGTGAGGATACGATAAAGGTGGTATGCCATCGTAGTGACGGAATGGAGCCCATAGTTTCACGCAATCAGGAGTACCCAGACCTTATTCTGATCTCGCAGAATTCTTCAAGATTCATTAGAGTGAGCGGGGCAAGCCCAGTAGAGCTTCTCGGTGATGTGAAGCATGATCCTTATGGAAATACAGAGCCATTGGGAACAGCACCCTACTCAAAGGTCGTTCCGGGAGCCATCCATGAGGCGCATGAGGGAATCCTCTACATTGATGAGATATCGGCCCTGGGAACCCACCAGAAACACCTTCTCACTGCAATGCAAGATGGCTTCTATCCAATCGTGGGCCACAACCCAAGCAGCTCAGGTGCGGCTGTGCGTGTGGATGATGTGCCGTGTGACTTCATCCTGTTTGCTGCCTGCAATCTTGAAGATTTGCTCAAGATACTTCCTCCGCTGAGGTCACGAATACGCGGCTATGGATATGAGGTGATGCTCAACTCGTGGATGGAGAAGACAACTGAAAATGCCAATGCCCTCGTACGATTCATGACCCAGACAGTAGTGGAGGACGGCAAGATACCGCATCTTGCTACTGAATCCGCTCAGAAGGTCTTACAGACTGCACAGAGAATGGCCCAGAGATTCGATGGAGAGCGTAATGCATTCACTCTGAGGCTCCGAGAGCTGGGAGGGTTAATCAGGATTGCAGGTGATTTGGCAGTACAGGAGAGGGCCGAGCTAGTTCTACCTGAACATGTAGAACGGGCGGAAACACTGAGCAGAGGGATTGAAATGGACGGTAGTCACCTTCCTAGCGCAACGAGAGAACAACTATCTTCCAAGAACTACGGAGACTATTTCTTCTGAAACCAATGTTTTCCTGATGGTGTCGCCTTGAAGGTACTCAAACGAGATATGAAAGGTGGAAGAATCGTCATCAAGATTGAAACTCTCGAACTACCAGAAGAGTCAAGGTGGGAGATGAGGACGCAAGAAAACAGGATAGCGTTCGCAAGCCGATGACTCTCAAGCTCAAAGTGGAGGATGTTGCTTTCCATGCATTCTCAAAGCGCGTGAGGGTCAAGGGAGTTATTCTGGAAGGGCCTAGTGACATGGTCAGCTTGGGATCACATCACACCTTCAATGTCGAACCGGGACACACGCTGACGATCATCAAGGACCATTGGCCGAGATACATGCTTGAGCGTCTGAAGGAGGCCGAGAAGGCTGAACAGCGACCTGTCACGCTGCTCGTCACTATCGAAGATGGCCTCGCAGAACTCTTTCTGGTTGCGGACTTTGGGATTCGGGAGGCAGTGCGTGTGCGGACTGCCATATCCCGGAAAAGGGGCGACCAGAAGTCCTATGATGCATCGATGCGTGACTTCTTCTCCCAGGTGGTCCTCGCAGTACGTTCACAATTAGAACAGAACGAGATTGGACTCGTAGTCATTGCAGGCCCGGGATTCGTCAAGGACCACTTCAATGAGTATCTTCACAGCGCAGGTTTGAAAGATCTACCATCAGTGATTGTTGAGAGTACGAAAGTGATTGTTGAGAGTACGAACTCAATTGGTGTTCCTGGAGCGAAGGAGATTCTCTTCAGAGGGGTAATCTCAAAGGCAATCGAGAGTCTGAAGCTAGAGAAGGAAACGCAGCTCATAGAAAGCGTCATTGAACATATCGCCAAGGATGATGGTCTAGCGACGTACGGTGATGATCAGGTCGCAAAGGCCGTGCAATATGGTGCTGTCGAGCACCTGTTGATAACCGACAGGAAACTGCGTGAAGGCGACGAACAGCAGCGGCGCAAGATTGACAGCCTGATAAGGAGCGCAGAGAAGACGCGTGGTGCGTTTCACATTGTGTCCACTGACCATCCTGCAGGCGACCAACTACAGAGCATCGGTGGCATCGCTGCAGTCCTGAGATTCAGGGTCGAGCAGTAGTCACAGTGGGTCAAACTGTGTCTGAAGCCTATCCCAAGACGGATACTCAACAACTATTCCC
>LRSK01000103.1 GCA_001563325.1 Candidatus Thorarchaeota archaeon SMTZ1-83 | reverse complement strand
ATCTTGGAACGCCGGCGACATCTACACGATTCCTGTGGGGGTCATTGATTGCAACGGGGCTGTTCTGTGTGCCCGACGTGCTACTGATGCCATCAATGCTAGCAGCTGCAGTTGCCTTCACCAATCCTTGGCACAAACGGAACCAGCATTCGAGATATCGAGTGTCCTCAGAGTCCCCCATCTACACGACTGTTGGCTCCTAGCTCGCCCACAATCACATTGCAGTCGTCCGACATAGGCTTATTTCGATGCAATGTTAATTGATTAGTCGGAGTGTGAGTCGCCCTGTCTGATCGTCGATCGATCCATGGAATATGGGTTGTAGAGAAGGGCAGTGGCAGGAATCTTGTGTCCAGAGCCTACTCGGGCATTGATATTGACATGGATCTGATTGCGCCCTTCCTGTCCGCGACCCACATGTTCATCGATGAGACATCGAATGAAACACTCCGGACCATAGACACTGCCACCAATCGCTACATCTGGGAGGCTAACGACCATCTCCTCTTTGTGATGGTTGTGTCAAAGGCTGCGCGTGTCGGCCACATGCGTTTCCTTCTAGAATACGCGATGAATGAGTTCATGACGAACGAAGTGCCGGTCGGTATGAATGTCGAGACCGTGCTCAAAGAATGGCACGGAGCTCCTGCAACATTCAGAGAGTTCGGCAGCTTTGTAGACGAGCTCGTGGGCCAGTATGAGGAAACAGATGAGAGCCTTATGGCAGGGAAGTCCATGGACTGTCTTATAGTGTATAGTCATCTCTTCCGAGCAATCATGAAGGTAGATATTGACAAGAAGACCAGACGTACACTGGCATCGCGAATCAAGAAACAGATACGACCTCTCACTAAAGAGTATGAATTCCTTGCTGGTGTGACCGTTGACGGCGGCGGCATTGAGGTTCTGGGCATTGATGTCTACAGAGTGCCCTACAAGGTTCTCAGGGAGGTCCTTGAAGAACTACTTAAACGTCTGACGGAAGTTACCAGAGCAGCGGTCACAAAGGCAAGATATCGTAAGATGATTTTCGAGCATGCAATGCCATATGTGAAAGAGGACCTGGAGAGGATGCAGACCTACGCAATACTTGACGACGTTATTCGCCACCTGTTCTAGATTCTACCTAGCATCACGACCGCTCGTTGGACAATCTGCCCCCGTTTTCTCTCAGGTAGTGTTGTACGATCTGTCTTTACTGACAGCCTTTGATTTCTTGGTGAATAGTCTTTGAAGGCATCGCTGTTTAGCAGCTTGAGAATGTCGAAGCCTGTTCCTTCTATCATGGTGTTTATGTCCACAGATACCTGTCCGTTATCAGTATTGACGACAGGTACTGTCATTCCCACCCTTCCACCTGGCCGGAGGCATGACCCCAAGTCATCCAGCACCTCTCGGTAGAGAACAGTGAGGGCGTCTATGCTTCTCTTTGCGTCCTCCACGGAAGGAGTTTCTCGGTAGACTGGACCAAGGTCTGGCTCAAACGCAACTGCGTCAACCTGTTGACCAAGAAGGGCTGAGGCCTGTCGAGCATCGCCTTTGATTATTTTGAAATCAATCCAATCACCCATCTCCGACCCCAACCACTTCAAGTTGGCTCGTGCTCCCTCTGCAGCCTCGCTGTTGATGTCAATACCTCTGCATTTCATGCCAAGCATTGCTGCTTCCATCAAGAGAGTCCCTGAACCACAGAACGGATCCAGCACAGTGTCTCCCGGTCTGGCGCCAGCTAGATTGAGGAGGATTCGGCACATCTTTGGGCTCGTGCTTATCTCAGCTGAGATATATGGTCTGGCTTCATCTCTGAACTGTTGGAGCTGGGAGTCGTAGACGCCCACGGTCTTTGCCAAATAGAGTGAGCCCTCTGTCAACAAGGCAAGTATCTCTGCATTTGGGGGGCTGAGGAGCCCTCGCCGGGCAATTGTCTGTGGCCAGAGCGCAACATTGATTCTCTTCGCATCACGCCTATCAGGACCCTCATACGCATAATAGGCAGCCTTCTTCGCACCTAACTCTACCAGTCGCTTCTTGACCCACTCATCCATCGCTAGTGTGAACTTTCTAAGGTCCACACTCGTCTGCCTATTCAATAGAGGATATGTACTCACTCCGAACTTTATGCGAGCTCCCCGGGGTCTAGGCCAGACCCTCTTTACCCAAGGAATCTCCTGTATCATCTTCCTAGCAGGCTTCTGCACCTTTCCTCTCGCAGGGAATGCCTCCTCAACCAGTGCTCGATCATATACCGAAACTACTCGACCGACCTTGTAGCAGCCTCCAAGTGCACTCTGAATATCGACAAGTTGCTCGTCGCTCAGTTTCTGTTGACTCTCAACGATTGCAGCGGTTCGGGAGTAGTCCTTGACTCTATCAGCTATCCCTCTGTCTTGAAGACATACTACAAGCTCGGCAAGGCTCAGCACCCAGTTCTTACCAAGGACGAATGCATAGTCGGTCATCCCTTCACCTTCCGCAACTCTTCGTACAAAGCCTTGGTGTACAGAGCTCCTCTAATTGGACTAGGCGTCTCGGATATGAAGGTGGGCTTGTAACCCACTTCAGTCACAATCTTCACGAGAGGTAAGATGTCGGGGCCCCATTCTTCTCCCAAAGGTCGGTGCGATTTTTCACCCTTCTCCGTGTAATTGATTCCGCTTACATGAAAATGCATGTTGTCAGTGAACGGTTTACCTAGTGCGTTCTCGAATTGCTCAATGACTCTGAGGTAGCTGTTCTTGTCACCAATCTCTCCCTGACTTCGTGCATACAAGTGGGCCCAGTCTATTGTCGGAAGCGTTCCATCAACCTCACAACAGAGATGCACGAGTTCGTCAACTGAACCGAATGCACCCAGCTTGCCTGCAACCTCTGGGAAGAGTAACGCACCGCCTCCCTGATCCCCCGCTCTCGCCCAGACCTCTTGGAGGGCGTCTTTCACCACCCGATACGCCTCTTCAGGGCCAAACCCGCTGAATCCTCCCGCATGAAACACAATTCGTTTCACTCCCATCAGAGGTGCAAACTTGAGAGCGTTGACCAGTCGATTCTTCGATCTCTTGCGTACGCCTTTGTCTTTTGATATTAGGCTGATGTAGTATGCTTCGTGCATGCTCATTAGAATCCCGTGTGACTGTGCCAGCTTGCCAATCTCACGGGCCCTTGATTCACCTAGTCGAAGTCCATATACGGCCGCATACTCGAGTGCATCTAGTCCTACTTCATTTAGAATCTCAAACACACGTGCCAGCTTGCCCTTTGCCGTATCTGGGAATCCCGCAGGACCAAACCGTGCGTCTACCAAGCGAATCGTTCCTCCGGAGAGTGCAGAGCGTCAGTGACAACTACTTGACCTAGTGCAGCCTCATCCGACGAGCAGCCTCCACTCCACAATAAGAGTCATTGGGTGCTACTCAATTCAATGGAAGTCTTTAAACGAATGGGCTATCGTTGGCCTAAGGAGGTAGGAACCATGACAGACCCAGCTCCTTCAGCCACCAATCCGTCGCAGAAGATAGATCCGTCAGCCTTCTTGTCAATAATCAGACCACAGAACTGCATCATTGGAGGTCTGACTGTAATTGCCGGTACAGCAATGGCCTACAAGATGGCTCCAATAGGGCCAGACATATTCGCATATTTGCCCCAGTTCATATTCGGTTATTTCGCCTATTTCGTGATTGCGGCTGGTGGTAACGTTGTCAACGACATATTTGACATTGAGGTGGACAGGGTTAATCGTCCACACAGAGCACTTCCCAGTGGGCGGATGACGATAAGACAAGCTTGGTACTATGTTTCCTTCCTCAGTGTACTCGGTGTCATACTAGCTTGGCTCAACAAGCCGTTCGGACTGTATGGACCACTAATCGTCTTGGTCTTCATAGTCATAGGATACGCATACGCTGCAAAAGTGAAGACCTTTGGATTGGCAGGCAACTTCATGGTGGCATTCTCTTTCGCCTTTGGAGTCTTCTATGGTGCTATTGTGTACGGAGAGGTGATTGGGCACCCTTTCAACGTTCCTCTCCCAATTTGGTTGTTTTTCGTGACCGCCTTCATGATTCTTCAAGCTCGTGAAACGATAAAGGGCGCAGAGGATGTGGAAGGGGACGACCTGAGAGATGTCCGGACTATTGCCAGGGTCTATGGATATGAAACAGCAGCAGTGGTCGCAGCTCTTTTGAATCTGATTGGTGTAACATGTTATGTCCTTGTCTGGGTCTTGAACTTTGCCAGTTGGAACCTCTGGCCCCTTTTGCTCTTGGGGGCTGGAATTGTGCTCGGGGCTGCAGTTGCTCCCCTAACTGGACCTAGTGACAAGAAACGCCTGCTGATAGGTAGCACCCTTGACAAGATTGGAGCACTAGTTGGCCTTCTTGCCTTCATAGTCATTCCACTATACGAGGTCTTCTTCCTCATCTAGTGAACCTGCCAGAAAGTCCAAACAAGCACAATGATGCATGCTATGGCCACGAAGGCGGCCCATTGCGTAGAAGTATCATGCCCCTCTCGAATTCCGAATATGAGAAGGAACCCTGTCCACATGAACGCGATTACGGTCAGATAGTCAATAGTGAGCCATTGCTCTGCATCGAAAACCTGATCGATGATAAACGCGTGCTGAGATGCAAGACTCACATCATAAGTGGGCATAGTCAACAGTATGATTACTATTCCGACTAGTCTGATGAGGACTACCGGGAGCATACTATAGCCGATTATTGAGAAGGTCTTCCCTCTCCGACCAGTGCCGCCGGTTAGCTTGAATGCTAGATGCGCGAAAGCACCTCCCACTACGAGGTAGACCATACCTAGCATCATGTTCGGAATCAGAGTGGCTAGGGCCGACATGTACAGTGGCACCCCCTGGGCGCTTGTAAGAATACTAACCGGAGCCCTCTGCCCCGTAGTAGTATTGACTACAACGCTCACTGTAAACTTGGAGGAGATGGCAAGGAAGAATCCGGTCAGAACCAGGGCATTGGCAAGTATGACCAATAACGGTCCCACTGCATCCGGTTTCTGCCCTATGTCTCTAAACGCGGCTGCAGGTCGACGAATGACTCCCCATAGTCTTCTCATAGTACCCAATTCACGAACGTCGGGAGCGTCTGGTCTCTTTAATACAGGGAGGATTCTCTCAAGGGTCTCCTCGGCAATTACCTCCCTACATACTGGACAAGTCGTTGCATCGGCAGGTACCGGGCTATCGCAGAACTCGCAGCGGCGCATTGTGACTCAACCTGTAGCGGCTTCTTCGAGCTAGGATACGGACTGTCACATATAGCGATTTCTAGGGTCCCCCCACCTAACCGGGATTGCCTTCTACTTTCACCACATGCCGTAGTTCTTGAACACCGGTGTACGATGGAGATTCACCGGAATCATCACAGCCAACCTCACCAAGTATGCAAGAAACATCAGGGCTCCATACAAGTAGCGGCCAGATAGCATGATGCCTCCTTGAGCTCCTTCTTCGATGCCATTTCCGAGTAGTGGAATCCTGGACAGTATTCCATCTTTGCCTGCTCGGCTAGCCCCGCGAACAGCCAACCAGGGGAGCAAGATCATTGGCGCAGTAGCTAAGAACTTTAGAAGAGGGTCCAATGATTGGATATGGATCAAAGAAGTTTAGCATGATTACGCCCGCTACCATGCTTACAGAACCTACCCAGATGCCGCCAACGAGGAACGCAATGACCCAGAAGAGCGAGATAGGATCAAATACTGCGATTCCGAACATAGGTATCCTTGGTACGAAGGAAGCAATAGGCGACACGGCTATTGATAGGGACGCAAGGATTGCAGCTGCTGCAACCTTCTTGACTCTCTCAGCAGATTGTGAAGTGTCTGCAAGCTGCCAGTCATCATCTTCTCAAACCACGCTATCTACTCACTGATGAGTAGTCCCCAGTTCGTGCTCACGAAGTGCCGTTTGTCTACTCTCTGTTCTCTTCTTTGTGACGGCCTTCTCGAACTTTGGTCTTCGCAACATATGCAACAGCTTTCGTGTAGGTCTGATCCAATCGGGATTTATACGCCACTCGGCCCATTCGATTCCAGAGTCTAGAGAAGTCCGGCTGAGAATGAGCTTAGAGGATACAAGGTTGTTCAGTCCGTTCAGCATTGTTCCTATGGTCACAGCACCTACAATGGGTCTCTCCTTGCGGGCCGCCCTCAGAAGGTCCGCTGTACTGACCCACGAGCCATCTTCGATTAGAACTTTGAGAACTCTTGATCGTACGGGGTCTGATTCAATTATCCCCTTCAGTGGGGCTAGATTGATAGGACGAAGGTTTGCGGGCTCAGTCTCTGGTCTAGAGTACCGACTTGAGTGCATATCATCCTTGAGGGCCCTGAAATCCATTTTTGACTAGCACCGATACAGGTTCCACATAGTATCTTTTGAACCAAAGTATTATCGAGAGAATCGATTGTGCACGCTACTGCACAAGTCTTATGAGCTGCTCATTCCGATTTTGATGTGAGTGAAAATGCCAACCTATTTACCAAGGGATTTGAGAATCCGTCTGACTTACTTTGTTGTGCCTTTGGCCTCAGAAGCACAGAGATTGATACTTACTTTGCACTGGTATCAGGGCCGAAGACTGTGAAGCAGATTGCCACTCTCATAGGTCGGGATCGAAGCACTGTACAACGTGTGATTCAGAAACTTGTAAAGAAAGGCCTGATAGAAGGTGAGGAAAGGGCATTCGATAGGGGCGGTACCTACAACGTCTATAGCGCGATTTCTCCGGACGAAGTGAGAGAGGAGATTCTAGCTAGGCTAGAACGATGGTACGAAGAGACCAGAAGGTTCTTGTTAGACCCGTGGCCGGAGCCTCCTGGCTGAATCCCTCTAAACGGGTTGGTCTGATATGAGGTCGATTCCACTTCAGCAGAACACTGTTGCTTTGGCAACACTCTCAATGCTTGCCGCCCTTGGGATTGTGGTAAGGATGTTTGTCAGGATTCCAGTGATTCCCGGTCTGCTTGACCTCACCCCTGGGTTTCTATTCTCGGAACTCGGAGGAGTCATTGGAGGTCTACCAGGAGGTGCACTGGTTGGTGCCGTTGTGGGTCTTGGAGGCGCAATGGCCGGTGGAGAGCCGCCGTTACTTCCTATGATTGGTAACATCTGCCTTGGCGTCGGTACCGGATACGCAATTCACTTGCGGTCGAGCAGGGATAGTTTCGTCTATGTGACACTGGTTGTCCTTGGTGGTGGAATAATCGGGGGATTCATCCCAAGCATGACGATATTTGCGGCTGTCACAGAGTCAATTGAGGTCACTCTGCTATTTGCCACAATAGACATGCTGCAGGCATTTCTGTGGGCGTTTGTCGCATTGTTGGTGGAACGGCTTCTAGTCCGGCCATTAGTCGGCCACTACCTATATCCAGAAATGGAATCTTTTGACTTACAGGAAGTGAGGGAAGACCAATGACCGAAAGAACTGTGACAATCGACATTCAGAAGGACCTGTTCGGGGCCAATGAAGAGGCTGCAGCACAGAACGCAGAGCTGTTCAGTCAGAATGATATTCAAGCTTTCGACATTATGGGTTCCGTTGGGACAGGCAAGACCCAGCTCATAGAATCATTATGTGAGAAGCTTAAGGGGAGATACAAGATTCTAATGGTGGCTGGTGACTTGGCGACCACAATCGACGCCGATAGAGTTGCCGCTCACGGCGTAGATACCGTTCAGATCAACACGGGTACCGCATGTCATCTTGATGCAAGGATGTTGAGGGTCGCACTGACAGATATCAATCTCACCGAGTATGATCTGCTGTTCATAGAGAACGTTGGAAACCTCATATGTCCGGCAGGCTATTCCCTTGGCGTTAAGAAGAAGATAGTAGTGGTCAGCGTCACAGAAGGTCCGTATATGGTGAGGAAACATCCCTTGACTATCAAGAGAGCAGACATGATAGTGATAAACAAGATTGACCTTGCGGAGGCAATCGGATTCGACGTTGATATCCTCGTTAAGGACGTTCGAGAAGTAGATACTAGCATTCCAGTGTTCACGATCAGCTCCAAAACAGGAGAAGGATTGGACGATATGATTAGCGCCTTAGAACTCTAGTCATCGCCATCGTTCTCTATCCGCTTCACAAGTGCCGATTTCACGCCATCAATGTGTCCAGCACCGAGGACGGCAACGATTCTTCCTTTGATATCTTTCAGGATCGTGTGCAAGGCCTTTGCCACGTAGAGATCTCTCTGATGAATCAGGGCATCTGCAAGACCCGGAAAATCGGACTCAAACTGAGTCATCAGGTCCTCGATGGCACCATCTTGTTTCAACATGCTGAGGAGGTCTGTTCCTGAGCCGTCCTCAATCTCCTTTGTCGCATCCGGCATTAGATTCATCAGTCTATAGATCTCGTCGAGTGGTACCTTCATTATTGCCTGCATAGTCACTTGGATTGGTCTGTCTACGAGTGCAATCTTCGCGCCTATCTCCTCTCCCTCTCTGATTGCCGCAAGCATCTCTGCTCCCACACCAGCTCCAGTCATCTCGGCCAAGCTCTTCTCAAGCAATGCCAGGTGCTCCATCAGATTCTGGACTGCATCACCTGTGGGGGGTGGTATCCAATTCTCCATTTCCTCGTCAGGGTTCAATAGTTGCTGGTATCGATTGTGATCAAGCTCGACTGCCACGACCTCCGGTTGAATCTCCCTCACTGCTTCCCTTGCCCGCTCCACGCTCTCTTGATCGGTATGAATCACTGATACGAAGACGATGCGGTCCAAATCATCGGCCAACTTGCAGACTCTCAATGTCGGACAGTGGCTACCCATCTTTTCACTGTTTTGACTAGAGTTCTGAGTTCTATGAGTGTTCAAGTCATGCAGTAAACGTGTACGTCAGAATCAGCGTCCCATGATGTCACAGACCAACTTCTAGAGGTGCAGGAAGCTTTTTCATGAACGATACGTGTACTGCAGCCAGTTGTCTCAACTACGGGGGCTAGATAGGTTGAAGGCGGAACTGAATCGAACATTTGCGAAGCTTCTGAACCCACGTATGAGTGCAGGACTCATAATGCTTCATTGTCTTCTCAATCCCCTCAAGGGAAAGCCCTTGGGGGCAGGAGAGGTACGAGAGGTAGTAGACCGTCAGATGAAAGAAAGGAAGGTCTCGAAGCAGTCGATTACGAACATTGCACGCAGGCTTGAGGAGGCCAACATCATCGATAGAGAGAAGGGATACTCCGTGAACTACGGATACCTAATCTCAATGCTACTTCAAGTCATGATGGAAATGTCCAAACGCATGGATGACCTCGAGGATGAGCTTAGCAGTCTCAAGGAGTCAATTGGTTCTCCAGCCTAGTCTGGAGGAATCGTTGTCGACGCACGATCTAGGTCGTTGAAGAAGGCGTTTAACGCTCCCGTAGATACATGCGGCATGACTACAACTCTAATCGTAGGAGGAATCGGGGATGTCGCCATACGCCACCCCTTCGTTTCCATCTCCTTCACAATCATGTCTAGCGGCACTTCTTTGCTCTCGATGCCGAGAATGTTCATGACTGGGTCTACTGCCAGACTTAGCAGAGGGTTGTCATCAACTCTCTCCTTTCCAAGCATCGTTCGATTCATACAATCTCGAACAATCTTCCTGTATCCCTCTCTTCCAAGGTGCTTCATGATTGCCCATGTGGCAAGCACCGGCGCCGCTGGCCGTGTCCCTAGAACTGTTGCTTGAGTTGCACTTGCTCCTGGCAGGTACGGGGCCTTCTTCGTGATAGACCTCAGATGTTTCTTCAACCTGAAAATCATACATCCTGCTGGAATGGGCGCGAGCCCCATCTTGTGAGGGTCAATGCTGACACTCGTCACACCGTCGACCTCAAAATCGAAGGCATCAGTTTGCCAACCCATCTCCCTGAGAAAAGGCAGCACAAATCCACCGAAGGCAGCATCCACATGAAGTGGTATCTTGTGTTCAGATGCAATCTCACCTATCTCATCAATCGGGTCAACCTGACCAAGGTATGTCGTGCCGGCTGTGGTAAAGATTCCAATGGTGTTCTTGTTTACCGCCTTCTCAATCGCCCTGGGCACCGCTCTGTATTGTTTGTCGACTCTTGTCTTGACGACCTTTACTCCAAGCAGCCATGCCGCCTTGTCGACCGACGAGTGAGTTGTTCTAGGTGTAATGATCTCCGGCTTCTTGACTCTTCTCTTCATGACCTCACGTGCCGCCAACATTGCCAACAGGTTGGATTCTGTGCCTCCAGAGGTTGTAGTCCCATATGGATAGTCTAGGTGAAGAAGGTCACCAAGCATCTCGATGACCTCATTCTCTACTTGGGCCGAGCCTTTGAAGGTATGAAGACGGCCAGCATTCTTCTCCAGAGTGTTCGTGAGGATTTCTGTGCTGAGAGGATGAGGTATCGTGGACATAGATGCTACTGGATGACCAGAGAAATACGTTGAATCTCTCTCGAGCAACAGATTGAGCCTTTGAATCACAGTTTCTCTGTTCATTCCCTGTTCTTCGAACATGATTCTCGCCTCATGGGTCTACTGTTGAGTCTGAGGAGCCTAGTAGAGAGTGTATAACCGTTACGATACTGAGAATGAATTATCATAGCCGCATGTAATTGCATGGATAAGCTAATAAGCCGAAATCCGTGAGCGTCCCTTCGCCACTCTTAGGCATGGCCCGTGTGGTGTAATGGTAACATAGAGGACTGTGGATCCTCTGCCGCGGGTTCGATTCCCGCCACGGGCCCCATCTAGTTCTGCATGTCATTGTCCTACACGCTATCGACTATCCCGGGCGCGTCAGCATGTTTCTGCTTTGAGAGCAAGGCTTATTTGGATGATGTTAGAAATATATAACGTTAGAAATAGTTAACATGAAGGTCGTGTCATGAGGATAACCAGTGTGAGCTATCTTGGTCTTCTCGGTTTCTTAGGTTTCCTTGGGTTTCCCACAGGAAACCTCGCATTCTTCGGATTCTTTGGCTTTTTTGGGTTCCTGAGTGCATTGGGCGGAAGAGGAAGCGACGAGAGAGTTGACCAGAATGTGAATCGCGCCTCCAGAAACGCCTTTCTGGTCATCAACCTAACGTTGGTCTTCTCTTTGGTGTACACTGCGATCCTACTAACTTTGGATGCACTACCTTTTGCGTTTGCACTTCTCTTCGTCAGCAGTATCGTGAGTTTCATCGTTTCATACATCTACTATGATAGAAGAGGGGACTGACACTCTTGATGAAGACCAGAATGAAAGAGCTTAGGAGCGAACAAGGTCTTACGCAAGAAGAACTCGCAAGAATGGTTGGTGTGCGCAGGGAAACCATAGTCTTCTTGGAAAAGGGCAAATACAATCCCTCTCTGAGGCTGGCCCACAATGTTGCAAAAGTCCTGAAGTCGAATATCGAGGATGTATTCATATTCGAGGACTAGTGTATTGCAATGATGTAGGTCAGTGTCGCACCATCTGCCCTTCTACTGAGCATTCAGATCTGTTTCATCCTTAGATTGGAACTGACTACGGACGCTTGGTGTCAGAAGATAGAAAATGATCACTGCTCCTGGTGCTAGGTTCACTAGGTTCCGAAAGACTTGAGGCGGATCAAACCAATTTGCTCCAAGGATGAAGCTGATTAGTCCCAGCGCGAACACCACGATAGTCCCCGCCCAAGCCCAATGAGTATGATTGCCAAGTTCCCATCCAAGGATGATGACAATGATTCCTCCACCTATAAGGAGGAATCCAAAGAGGCTCATGGACAATATGAAACTGATCAGGCCGAGGTAGGTGAATGCGATGCCCCACACGATCTGCAGAGCTACTAGGATATCCACGCCCATTCGAGACTTTGGCATCCTTCCTTTCTCCATACTTTACACAGTTTCTATTTAGTCAATGGACTTGTGGGCTTAAAACCATACTCACAACGGGTCCGATATTCTTCTGACTCACACATCGGAATGGTCTAGCTCCTTTTTTAGTCAGTTGTTCATCATAGGATAAGAGCACTGTCGAAGAGGTAAGGAGATGGACGACAGCGCAGATCCTTACGAAGTTGTACCCTTCCCAAGGAACCGAATCATACTGATTGACAACATGGAGTTGAGTGCTCACAAGCATCACGTCAAGGGTCTCTTTGAGTTGGACGTGGCCGAAGGCCGCAGAATTATCCAGTCGCAAAAGGAGAAGACAGGCAGCGACATCTCCTTTACGGCGTGGATAGCAAAATGCGTGGCTCAAGCAGTCACAGAACACAAGCATGTACATGCACTCAGAAAGGGAAAGAAGGAGCTAATCATTTTCGACGACGTAGATATCTCAATCCCAGTGGAGAAACGACATAGACGGGAAACGACCCCCTATCCTACTGTCATCAGGAAAGTGAACGAGAAGTCAGTCTTGGACATTACTGAAGAGATACGCCTCGCTCAGGGCAAGGAAAGCGATGAGCAGCTAGAGATTGAGGGCCTAGAGAAGAGATCTCTGACGATGCGGCTCAGTAAGTACTTCCCTTCATTTCCCAGGTTTCTTAGGAACATCGTCTACAGACAGCTCAAGAACCCGTTCTTCGTGAAGAAGACCTTGGGAACTGTTATGGTCACATC
>LRSK01000102.1 GCA_001563325.1 Candidatus Thorarchaeota archaeon SMTZ1-83 | reverse complement strand
CACCCTCACTGAACTTGCCCCCGTAGACACAGAACACGGCATGAGGCCCCTGCTCAACCGCCTCTTGAATGACCTCTATCCTCCCGCCCGGGGTTTCATCAAGACGCTTTCTGAAGCCACAGTCAATCCCATAGCTTAGTACATCCCTCATGATCTGATAGCTCGGAAACGCAATCAGTGCACTCTTGTTTGCAGGCATGACTGAGAGCGCGGCTGACACCCTCTCAGCAACGCTCCTCCAGAGTGACGGCCCCCTATCCTGGTATCTTGTTGAGATTGTCTTGTCAATAAGGACAAGCCTAGAACCTTGAGGATAGGGGCTGGCTAGGTCCTCCAATCGAGCATTCTTGACCCCCATGAGTCGAGCGTAGTGACTTGTGGGTCGAAGTGTCCCTGACATGAGGATGACCGACCTAGCAGCCTTCAATACAGGGGCAATCAGCCCAGCGGCATTGAGAGGTCTGACCTTCAGGCGGGCCGCTGAGAAAGAGGGCTCTTCTCGCCAGCCTCTCCGTACTTCAAGTGTGACATGCCAGTCATCGCTCTCCACTGACCTGCTACCTGTGTACAGGAAGTCCACAAGTCTATCTAGAGGGGTCTCTGTGGGAATGGAGTCAAGACCCTCAAGCGACAGACGAGTTCTGTCGAGGAGCGTCTGAAGGACATCCTCTTCTATCCAACGCGGGACAGCTTCCCACTTCTCAAGTTGCAGCTCTCCAGCCGGTCCCAACCTGTCGAGTGAGACCATCATGGTCTCATACAGGAATTGAATCGCCTCACCCAACCAGTCCACACCTATGTCCTTGAGGATTTGAGATGTGTGGTCTCTAAGCCACATCAAGTCTTCACCGCTCAGGACGGATGCCTCCGAGTCAAGCACATGTTCAGGAAGATTGTGGGCCTCATCTACTACAAGGTCAATATCACTAAGGCTCACCTGTAGAGACGCAAGAAAGGCGTGTCTTACACGCTCCCGAAACAAGTAGCCATAGGGGCCTATCACAACCCGACTTCTTCTGGCACACCATCGCATGAGCTCATAGGGACAGAGTCCTTGGTCTGCGGACCTGTCCTCTGCAACCTCGCGGGTAACGACATCTGAGTCTGTGAGGTGATTCACCGTTTCAAGGGCGTTCTGTCGCACCTTGGGCGCTCCATAAGCATCATCTCGCCTGTAGAAGTTCCAATAGTGCACACACCTCCCGGTACGCACAAGTGTCGCACAGGCCCTTAGGAACCCATTCGATGACAGAGTGTCCATGCTGTCCTTAATGGGGCACACATGCACTCTCGATACCATGCTAGTCGCAGACAAGGCTGACCGGTCCTTTGTCTTGAGCCTAAGTCCACTGAGCTCCTCCTCAAACACCCTCGACTGAGAGTGCGTCCTTGTAAGCACCAGTAGACGACTACTCGGGTCAGCAGCCCGAGTCGCTAGGTATCCCGATAGAACTGCAATCGTCTTCCCCACTCCACAGTCCGCAGAGAGAAGACCCACTTCCTTTCCTTCAAACACAGCAGCTGCATGGCTCACCGCTTT
Organism: Candidatus Thorarchaeota archaeon SMTZ1-83; assembly: GCA_001563325.1. The sequence goes on along the minus strand of LRSK01000102.1, from coordinate 7,266 downwards.
GTCCTGATGTCTTCGAGGCTTGTAGGGAAACCACGACATGTAAGCAGGAGTGGGGTCGCTCGCGGCCAAGTCTACACCTCCACCCTCAGGCACCACTCGGCTGTGTGAATCGTGAATCTTGTCGAGAAGTACTCACGAAGCAGCTGATGGTACTTGGCTCGCTGAGCAGGTGAGTCGAAGCCTCTCTCCTTCCTTACAATCCTCTCAACGATGTCTCGGTTGTATCCTCTCTTCCTTGCCATTCGCCAGAAGTACCTTTCAACATCATGCATGGTGGAGAAGAAGTGCTCCTTGGTGTTCTCAATGGCTGACCTTAGACACTGCACCGCCTCTCTCGGCCTACTTGGAATGTCCGAAATATGGACTCCTGTGGGAAGGTACGCTGCCAGTCCCTCGGTACTGTCAAGATATACCTCCGTGGGAACACCTCTGTTTCCACGCAGGGTGTCTAGAATGGACAACAGTCGAGGAAGCTGTGGAAGTACCTGATCATCTCCTGCAGCATCCCGCCACGGAATGCGAGTGACCACGTAGATCTCTGGGTCAGGCTCCTGGTGGCCGGGCATTGACAGCGTTGTCAGTTTAGTGTCAGCCTCCCTCAAGAGGAGGTTTACAAGTCGCATGGCCGAGTATAGGCTCTCTCCCTTGAGTCTGACAGTCACCACTCCTCACCACCATTTGACAAGTCGAGAAGTTCCCCAGACACAGCTGTGACCAGGCCCTGTTCCTTCAGCATTGAGATGAATCGGAGGACCGTCTTCCTCTCCATTCCGGCCAGTTCGCACTCCCGAACCACTGCCTCCTCTGTAACTGGCCTTCCTCGATTGAGATTCACTAACGACTCGACTGCGCCCAGGACACGCCTTCGTTTCCCGAGTCCGGGCGTGCCCTTGGACCTCTTCGGCTCTCTGTAGACGGTCTCGACTACCCTCCTCTTTGCCTCCTTTACTGTGGGCACATGGGCAATACATTGCGCATCAGAGATGAGAGCGGCACAAAAGCTGCATTCAGAAGGGCCATCCTGTGATTGGACCTCCGTGTAGCCTGTGTGAGAACACTCTGGACATCTATACACCCTAAAGATCATGTGGCCGCCTCTGCCTCCTCTACCTCGCTCTCGATCTTCTCGTAGTCAGTACGCCAACCCCTCTTCTCGAAATACTCCAGAATGTCAGACTCTTTGGCTTTCTTCTCCTTGGAGTCTGAATAGAACCCTCCCCAGCCTATCCTCAACTCAGCGTCAAACTCGGGGACTCCGGCATTGTCCTGTAGAGTAAGCTTCCTCTGGTCCTTGGACATACGACGAGTATAGAGTCTGTAGTCAGATGCATGGGCTATGATGTGACCACCCACGGGAGCATTGAGGTTCGGGTTACCATACCCTTGAGGTATCTTCACGGTTGCCTGATTCGTGAACACAAAGATGGCATCTGTGGCCCTTCCGAACCTTCGCATCTGGTTCAGGATGTTATTCATCTCTGCCTGTCTGGTTCTCAGGGTGTCAAGGGTGGTGAACTCTGCTCTGAAGAGCCCACTGAAGGAGTCTATGATGACAAGCTTGAACCCCTCCTCAGCACAAAGCCTTGGAATCTTCTTGAAGAGGCTACTGATCTGACCCGAGACCAGTATCTCAGCGCGATTGATGTTGCCGAGTGCAACGTCAGGGTCCATCCCATATCTGAGGGCGTTCGCTCGGATGATCCAAGGTCTGACAGACGACTCGCTGTCGAGCCACAATACTCTCCCTTCTAAGCCGCCCTCCTCAATGGGTAACTGTACTCTGACAGCGAGATGAGAGACCCACTGAGTCTTCCCTCCTCTCGCTGGACCATAGAACTCAACTAGAGAACCTGCCTCCAGTCCTCCAAGAAGTTGAGAGTCAATCTTCTCAATTCCAGTCTTCAGGCGCGGCTTCGAGGCGAGTTCCTTCTCATAGTCTATTCCTGACTGAAACTCTCCAATCCCACAGAGTTCTCTAGCGCTCTCCACGATGCTCTTGCAGGTTCCCTCGCCAAGTCCAGTGTTCTCCATTAGCTCTGTTGGGTTCTGGACGGCCAGGAGCTCAGCGGTTGTGACAAAGGAGTCCCTCAGTTTCTTCGCTGAGCCGGGGCCTACTCCCTTCACTGCCTCTAGCTCGGTCATCCACTGACCTCCTCCACAATCGGACCGCGAAGAGGGACCAGCCTCTGGAATGCACCGATGGACTCCTTCTGGACCAAGAGATGACCAGCAGTCCACATCATCTCTACTCCAGGAAGCCTCGAGGCAATGATTGCAGCACCTCTTCGCGGAACTGGGAACGAGAACCCCAAGTCTGTAGTTTTTCCTGTTACACTGACGTAACCCCCAAGGGAGTCGTACACTGAACCATCTTTAGGCTCCTCTCCAGGCTCCACAGCCTCCAGTCCCTTCAGAGCGCTGACTACAGTCTGCACTCCATCAAGAAAGTGAAGCCACGGCCACTCGGGGATGTCGTTCCCTCTCGTTGCGAGTCCTGCCTTTGCTCCAGCAAGCCACGCATAGTCTGGAACCCCGTGAACGTTCATGGGAATCGGAACCATCTCATTGGTAAACATCATACTTCCTCCTGTTCCGCAAACACCTCAGCCCTCAGTACCTGTGGGAGTGGTTTCAGGCTCTCCAACCAGTTGACCAGTTCCTCGACCAGTTCATGCCTCTCGAACCGTTTCTTCAGGACAGAGTTCAGGAGTGCCCTAGATGCGGTGACAATTCGGTCAAGAGCAAGTGCCCTGTCTGTCAACGGGACCTCTGGGAACCAAGGCATAGTCACGAACCCAGACTCACCAGCCAAGAGTTCATACCAGTCTATCTTCCAGCTACCGACCTGTGGGTCTCTAGCAAGAGTTCCAAGCAAAATCTGGACCCACTGCTCCCAACAGGTCATGAAGTGATTCACAGCGATAGCAAGAATCTTGAGGCTGCTCGACTTCTCCGTCCCCGTGCCCACGAACTCCAACTCGACTGAAGTGGAGTCCATGCAAACCAGCCGTCCCTCAAAGAGACCGTGCGGACGGTTGGCTATGAGAACCACTACTGGAACAAGTGCAGGAATGTCACAGGGGCGGAAGGAGCCACTTTCCGTTGCGAATCTAGGGAAGGAACTCATAATCCTGCTTCTCAGCCCTACAGTCATTGTGAGTGATGCCTCGCTGGTGCCATCACTATAGGCAAGCGCTGCATTCTCTATACTCCAGTCCTTTCGATTGTAGAGAACCTGAAGCGACAGTCCTAGGTTGGTCTTCCTACTGACTGTTTCTTCTAGTACTTCCAATAGCCTGCTTGACATCTGCTCTCACCTTGTGTAGAAAGATGGAGCTTGGAATATTCAAGTTACCTAACGGAGGAGCGACGGGACAACACTCCCCTTCTTGTGACTCTGAGGTAGAGTGTCACTCTAAGTGGCCTATTGGCGACTCTTAGAGCCCTATTCAACCCGTAGACCTCTCTTAGCATTCCCAGCATGGATGAACTGTACTTGGGTGTACGCGTAACCGAGGAAAAATGTGTGAAACTGGCCTGTCAGTTCCGGCCCTTCACACGCACCTGCGAGACTATGGCACTGATGTCCTCGTCCCAGTGGTCACCCTTCCATAGTCTCTTGAATAGGTCCTTGCGCAGGTTCAAGAATCCCCCTATAGAGTGAATGTTCATGTCGACATCATTCTCTGCGGCCCACGTGACCAGACTTGTGTTGACCTCATCCTCTTGCTCTGGCGGCAAGTTCGTGACAAAGAGGACGCCCTGCTCATCAAGGACATAGGCTGAACACATAGGAGTGTGGCGAAGTACCGCTCGGACGAGTCCAAGGACACTTCCCTCCTCTCCATTAAGTGTCACGAGCCTGGGAGGATACGAGTCCTCAGAGAAATGATAATTGACAATCACAACTCCCTGTGATACTAGTCTTCTCAAAGAGTTGTGAAACTCCCCTGCTGTGAAGCCATAGAAGTCCTTCAGCCAAGGCAGCTCAAGATCGGTCAACTCGACCTTGTCAGAAGAGCCATCAATCACTCGGATATCAGTCTCAGTTGGAGTGTACGGGGTCTTCCCCTTCCACTGCCCGAACTCCCTCTTCAGCTGCTTCAGAGTCCTCTTTCGATTCGCTGTCTTCATTAGTTGACCAATGGGAACTGATGTCGTGTGGTTGACCATCCGAGAGTACCAGACACACTCTCTTAGACCACTTCTCACACGTCTGACAGCCTCCATCTTAGAACTAGGGATCAGAATCTCTTGAACATGCAGCGATGATGACTTCGGGGGCCCAAGGGTCGCCTTCCATGCCATATGCTTGTGTGGCCACCTGTGTGCTGAGCCAATGTATATCAGGGACCTAAGGCCCAGCGCATGGGCTCTTGGTCGGCACTGAAGACCCATCCTCATGTCCATCAAGGCACATCGCTCTATCCAGTTCTTGCGCGACCTAAGAGCCATTGCCCTGGTGACGGGGAGGCCAGTCACGGTGGTGCCGGACTCGTTGAGCTTCTGGGCCCATCTTGTCGCTATATGTACCTGTGGAGAGGATATAGACCAAACCAGACCCGCCTGTGCCAACATCCAAGGAGTTAATGTGGGAGAATGGAGAGGTCTGGGCGAGGTCGATGGCGGATTGTGCATGAGCCTTACATATTCCGGTTGACCAATTCCCAATGCTTCGCGGATGAAATGGCCCGGCAGCAACTCGGAGAGAGTCAATGTATCTGTCAGCTTCGGACGTAGGTCTAGGGGGTCCTCACTGAAGGGGACTTCTTTGAGCGACCATGCGAGTAGCGCCATCCACTCTTCTCTTACTGGGTCAGGCCAATCAGCAGGAACAAGGTGAGTCAATGTGTCCCTCATCGTAAGGCCTACGGTCAGTCCTCTCACATGATACTCCTTGGTGAGGCTCCACAACTGCTCCCATGTGGGTGGAGGCTCATCCAGAATGGCAAGTGCCTCTGCTCTGATTTGACTCTCCAGGTCAACGACGGGGGTCTCCTCTAAGTATCCGAATCTGTACTCTGTGGCGCCTCGCACCTGTAGAGCTCCGACCTCATACTGATAGACCGGATACGACTCGTATACCTCCATTGTCTCAGGATCTAGGATCGTAAGCCACTGCTTGTCGTCGTCTATGATTCTCTGTACAATGAAGCGAACTCTCTTCTCATCTGGGATCATCCTCCCATACCATGCAAAGGACGAGGGAGGATACATCCCATCATCCATGACGGGCATGTGTGCGGAATACGGAAGGGCTACCTCAAGGAAGGGCTCTGCCTCAACAAGAATCGATGTGTCTAGAGTCTCCACTAGGGTCTGCCCGCCTTGGCCCACAGTCACCCTGTGGCGGCGCGGGACCGACTCAACCCCTGGAAAGTCTTCTTCCGGCCTAGTCTTGGCCACTGGGTGTTCTCCAGAGTAATCAACGACCAAGACCTCATGCGAGTTCTGCATCACTGCATGAACGGCCTCTGAGAGACCCTTCACCAATATCTGTGCTCCTTGGACCTTTTCTTTCCATACAAGGCAGTGACGTGGCCTAGCCTACGTTGCCGTTTTACCCTACACGCGCCAGATACGTGACTTAAGTATTCCCTCAGGTTTCCTGACTCAGCTTCGATGATTGGTGAACCGGAGGCGTTCTCATACCCCATGCCCACCCCGGTACGACCATCAAGCTCTTTCTCCTCTCAGCCTGTCGGATAGAGAGTTCTGGGTGCTCATAGGCGTGAATAACCCTCTCCGCACCCTATCATGTTCAATCCAGAGTATTGCTACGCCCATCTTCCCTTGGTCTACTGCTGCCATGACTTAAGATTAGTCGATACTTCCCTACTCCCACCATAGTCGTGGAACATGGTTCCTCAAAAGAAGGAGATGTTTGAAGCAGATGTCAATCATGAGTAAGCTCGTGAGGGCTCTCTCAAAGCGAAAGGCGAGGGAGATTGAGTATATTCTGAACAACCCCATAGACCTTACTGAGGCCAAGCTCAATGAAGTCCTCAGGAGGCATGAGAATACTGTTTTGGGCCGTGACCATGGATTCTGTGAGATCAAATCACCGGAACAGTTCTCTGAGAGAGTCCCGCTATATGACTTCTATTCGATGCGGCCATATCTCAAGATGGTCTATGAGAATCCGAGAGCACCAATAGTCACCTCGGACCCGATACACTGGTATGTCCAGAGCTCCGGGACAAGCGGAGCCCCAAAACACCTTCCAATCTCGAAGGCGGGCCTCAGTGACTACACCAAAGGTGCATCACTGTTCATGATGTCATACGTCAATGCAAGACCCGGGAACGAGAAGCTCTTTGAAGGCACATTGGTGACCTTTGGAGCACCAGCAAGGATGGGGGAGGTCAACGGAGTCCCTCTTGGGTACATGACGGGGATCTCCAGACAGATTGCGAACCCACTCTTGAGAAGACTGGTGAAGCCTGGGGAAGACGTATTCAATATGACCAACATGGACGAGAAGCTCTGGGCGTATGCTCTGTTCTCAATGGATACAAATGTCACAGGATTCGCAGGTATCACAACTCTGACCATCGCATTCCTGAGGCGTATGCAGAATGAGTATGGGCCTTCGCTGCTTGACCATTTCAGGGGCACTAAGCATGAGAACAGGCTCAGAGAGGCGATGATGGACGATGGCAGGCTGGACCTTGCCACGCTCTGGCCCAATGTTCAGATGATAGGAGCCACTGGAATCGACTCCGAGCCATACAGGGCTTGGCTCTCGAAGACACTTCCTAGTGCTGTCCTCTGGGACAACTATGCAGGATCCGAGGGGCTGTACGGAACAACGCTTGTGCCGGACCATGTTGGCATCGAGCTACTGCCGAACATAAACTACTTTGAGTTCATCCCTGAGTCAGATATGTACAAGGAGGACCCGCATGTGATTCCTCTGTCGGAGGTGAAGAAGGGTCACAGGTATGAGCTGGTCATAACGAACCTGTTGGGCTGGACTCGATACAGGGTGGGTGACATGTTGACAATTGCGGACACTGACCCGTACTCTCTGACAAGGATTGGAAGAAAGGGCAAGGTTGTCAATCTCTCAGGTGAAAAACTGAGTGATGCCCATGTCAACGACGCGATGGCTGAAGCGTGTGACAGGACTGGTGCCGAGATCACCGACTATACCGTAGTTGGTCACATCAAGGAGGGGCTTGGACACTACACCATTGCTGCAATGTTCCAGAACGAGGTTGATCCTGTTGAGTTTGTCACTACATGGGAAAATGCGGTGAAGAG
>LRSK01000101.1 GCA_001563325.1 Candidatus Thorarchaeota archaeon SMTZ1-83 | reverse complement strand
CCCTCCAGCTGTCTGACCGTGGGCATGAACGCCATTCCAATCTTTGGATACATGAGACCCATACAGTTCGGGCCCAGAACTCTGGTAGGGATTGCTTCCGCTATCTGCCTCAACTCTTCTTCGCGCTTTCTTCCTGCATCTGTGTCAAGCTCTGAGAATCCACTTGTGAAGATGGTTACACCTTTTGCACCTTTGGCTGAAGCCTCTTTCAGCACGCTAGGAACGGCTTGGTATGGGACTCTGGTGATTGCAAAATCAATAGGTTCAGGAATGTCCGCTATGCTCTGGTACAGTCTGTGTCCAAGTGCCTCCCCCTCCCGCTTGGAAACAAACCAGACCTTGAGGTCGTGAGGCCATTGAAGCATCGAGTGTGGCCAGTAGTAGCCCATGGAGGACGAAACGCCTACGATAGCCACGGACTTTATGTCGAGCATGTCTGATATCGTTGGTCGGTCAGGTGTTGTCATTGGACTTTCTCCGGGCCTGCGTGGTGGGTTTCGACAGTGATTTAAGAGTAGCGTAGAGGACACAAACAGAACCTAGCAGTCGACAAGGGGCGTCGTGGTCTGGATGTCTGGGAATCTGAGCTTCAGAGACGTGATTCAGAGATATAGACGACCAATCGCCGTTTCTATTGTTCTTTGCGTCATCCTTGTCCCTGTTTTCGAGCTCGCGGTGGTCCAAAGGGATCGAAATCGAAACATGGTCTATGGTGAGCTCTTCTGGCAGGAAGGGTTCAACGTTTACGACTTAAGTGACCAAGACTTGCATGATGTCTACGTTGTTCCTGAAGACCATCTACTCACAGGTGTGTTGAATGTAACCTACGAGTATCCAGTTGTGACGTTGCTCTTCTACGCGGCCTTGGCAGCGATAGAGCCTGGCTTTCATGCGCCATATCACTATCTGGTGAACTGGATATTGGTGCTCCTTATCCATTTGAATCTGGTTATCTTCCTGTATCTTGGCCAAGAATACTTGGACAAGAAGTGGTTCCAACAGCTTGTTATCATGTACTATGTGTTTGGCTTTGCATTTTCTGTCATCTTTCCCAAGGTCGAGCCTTTCGTAGATTTGCTGCTCCTTACGTCTCTGCTGCTCTTCCGAAAAGACCGCCCCTGGTTGGGATTTGGCACGCTAGCCCTGGCATTTCAGGCAAAGCTGTATCCGGCCCTTGTTTTTCCAATTCTCCTAACAGTGGCACCAGTCGCCTCACTAGCTTTCTTCGGCGTTGGAATCCTGACCGTTCTGCCATTGGTGTTATCGGGCATGGGATATGAAAGTCTGCTTGCTCATCTTCTCAATAGCACTGGGTATGCATCATTCATCACGAATCCTTTCTTCCTCGGATGGGGGTCGACCAATCCGATTGTCTTGATTGCTCCTGCAGTTCTTGTGTATGCGTTCCTGCTAATGACTTTGGAACCTCGACTTATTGGCCCCATTCCCGTTCCTACGACCTCGCTTCGCGTCAGAGATTGGCGATCAATTGTCGTCTACGCGCTCCCTCTAATACTCATGTTCTTCTCTTGGACTCAGATATGGTACTATTCTTGGTTCGTGGTCCCAGTGCTACTTATCAGACAGCCCGAGGACATGAAGAGGTATCGATGGATGATTGTGGCCATCTGGATTGCACATTTCTTGGGAATACTCCTTAACCTAGAGTACTTCCTTTCCGGACCGATAGCCGAGCTGCTGAGCCATCTTAGGTCGCCATGACTTGTTATGTGCGTATGGCTTGGACTGGAGAATTCGAAGCATCGGCCGGACTCAGACGTTCGGGATCTGAATGTGTGGAGTCAGTGTGCCCTTCAGGCACAGAAGTCGGAGCATCATCGACCGACGCCACTCCCAGCCGTGTCATGCGTCGATATATATCAATCTATCATATATCATATGAACTACTATCGATATATCGACGAATGGTTTGGCGCGCTGCCTGTTTGAAAATGTTCTCTGTGCTGTATCGCAACAGGTCAACGCCCCGCCATCTCCTACGCGTTCGATAAATCGACAGACGTATCGTTTTGCGGAACGAGGTTCTACGCATATCCTATTTATAGAACAAGACTGAGGGGAACGAGAAGAGTGCGCACTCTGCCGTTGTCTGCATGACTTCGTGTGTTTGAGTCATAGAACTCTCGGATCCCATCAGGAGAACTGTTCCATGAGAGCAAAGAAGATGTATGGCTTGCTTATTGTTCTTCTACCATTACTTTTCGGGACAATCTTCGTAGGCCCGCAATGGGTCGGATTAAGCGGAGGACATACTGCTGCGAGGTCTGTAGATCTTGGCAATGGTATGACCATGGAGGTGGGACCTGACGAAGTCTTGGAAACCTACAGTATTTGTGATGCTCCAACGGAACAGAGCGGAACTGGCAGCAGTCTTGTGGGCTCGGAGTACGGTATCCGCACCGACACCTTCACAGGAGAAACCATGTGGTATGACTCAGGTACGCAGACAACATCCACGGCAAACCTTAGCGTTCCTCTCGGTGAGGACTGGGAGGGCTATGAGGTCTATGCCGATGTGACCAGCATAACAGAGAACAGGACATGGATTGACAACTCCGACTTCAGTGCCGGTACCGATTGGACATACCTTACTCATGACGAGCCTTCAACTTGGGGCCCCTACACGAACACGCTGACGTCCCAGTGGACCACGTCATATGCGGATTTCAGGCAACAAGGTTACTGGTATGACGATAGGCCAACCACTCAGCTCTACGGATATTGGTATGATGTCGGAGACAAGTCCTATGCAGTTCAGAACCTTACTATAAACCGAGGAGATGTGACCAATCTCGCCATATCTCTAGACTACTGGGCCGATTGTGCTGGCTGGGGATCCTATATGACTGGATTCTTCGAGCTCTTCGTGTCAGTGGGCGACCCGGATAATGGTGGCACCTATCTCTGGAGTATCCAGTTCGATGCTATACAAGATGACAACATATGGTATTCTACCGGACTCATACCAATAGATCCTGACTTGATTACCCTTCCCGACATCAACCTCTGGATTGGCCTGAGAACAACTCAGTTGGAATGGTATCGATCCAACGACATCCTACCACGAGGTCGATTCGATGATGTGCTTCTCTACGTAACCGCCAAAGCAACACCTGAGGAAGTCAACCTGCAAATGAATGGAGTTGATGTAGATAATGTAATCCAGGGCGCGAGCCCTGTCCCTGGGCTTGGGACTGTATTCTATCGGGCACCTGTTCCTTGGACCTCTGGTGCTGCATACGCCAATTTCTCCTGGACTCCTACTCCGCTTCCACCGGACCCCAACTTCGACATCAATGTAGACATAGATGCGGATGTAACCGTCTACGCTAGAAGCCACAACGTGGAAACGATTTATGACACTGAAACGTTTGGTCTGGGCGAGACCTACACTGTGCAGAATGCTACTGATGTTAGGTGGACCAGCAACTTCTATGTAGCTGTTCCAGGGGGTTATTCCTCCAAGTACTTCTTCAATTTGTCAATTCCTGCCAACCGTGACTTTGATTTCGTTGCAGAGCCCACACAAAGGACCACGAACCTGACCTCTGGCTGGAGCTACGGAAATCCTGGTGACGGTCTACTTAACGTGTCGGCCTACCAGATTACGCTGGATGAGCAGAACGGATTCTGGCTGCTGAAGGGATTGTCGCCAAACCTCGTATCTAATGTGGAGGTATGGGACTCAGGTGCAGGTCAGTGGGTCAGCACTCGAACGTTCAGAGCGGATGAAGACACTAGGTTCAGAGCTACCCTATCCTCCTCTTACCAGAATGACCTCGTCAACTTCACCTTGTACGATTCAGGTGGTGCAGTCTGGCATCAACTTCAAGCGACGGTAGACGCCTCGGGATATGCAATAACTGGGTTCGTCAATCTGGATGCCTACAATGCTTCGGTCGGGACTTGGCAAGTGCAGGCATATGTGACAGACCTCGTATCTGGCGGGGCAGTGCACAACGTGGGCTTCTTCTCAAGAGTGTTTGACATCAAGCATAGTACCGAAATGTCGGTCAAATACCCACTAGGTTCAGAGTCAACTTGGACCAAGAATGTGACATATGGTGAACTGGTGCTGCTCCAGTTTCGAGTCAACGACACTGACAACGGTGACCTATTGGCTGGAGGAACCATGGACTACACATGGGCAGGACCCGATGGCAGTCTCAGTGACCTAGGTACAGGAGAATACAGCATCACTCTGGATACTAATGACTTGCCATCGAACGGACAGTATGGCATAGACTTACAGTGGAATCTGGCTTTCTATGATTCGCTATCCAGAACTTTCACTCTGAATGTGATATACACAACCGAACTTCTCTCGCCGGATGCTCCGGGCGTAGATGTTCCGAGCGGTTACAACGCGGATCTAACAGTCTACTTCGAGGATCAGAACTCTCAGCCAATTATGGGAGCAACAATCATTGCCAATTGGAGCTTAGATGACTACACTGTTACCCCGGTTGGGGGAAGTCCAGGGTATTACACGCTGAGCCTTGAAACTGATGCCGTTGCACTCGACATCTACAATGTCAAGATAACAGCAAGCAAGGACTTCTTTGAGTCACGTGTTATTTTGCTCTCAGTTCAAGTGAGAGAGCTTTTCACGTCTGCAATTCCGTCAACAAGCCAATTATCGCTCCCGGTAGGCTACACAACTTCCTTCACCATAACCTACACTGATACAGACCACGGTTTCCCAATCAATGGTGCAGAGAGTGCGATACGATGCAACTGGTCAGATATCCATTCCTTGGGGGATCAGAACTACACAGTTGTCCAGACGGCTCCCGGAGTTTATGAAATAACCATCTACTCGGAGGATCTTGACGTCCTACGACCCTATCGGGTCGACTTCTTTGTGGAGAGTTATGGAGCGCAGAATCATACCTTCGCAGTGACTGTGATCTTGAGGACTCACCTTACATCATTCTTCCTTGTTAACCCGATTAACCCAACACCCTATACTGGTGATATAGCTGTTCACGTTTCCTACTACGATGTTGATGCCAATGTTGGTATCGAGAATGGCTCAGTTGTCGGCTACAATGTCCAGATGAGCGTTACAAGCTCACTTCTCCCTTCAGTGAGTTACTCTATCGTCAATGCGTCAAGTCCGGGCGAGTACCTAATTCTGATTCCGGCAAACCAGTGGCTTTCCATTGGTCCAAAGGATCTGACAATCGTTGTGAACTGGACAGGTCCCACAGTGAAGTACTATGACAAATCTATCAACACCCAGGTTAGAATCACTGGCGCCCCTACTGACATCTTCATAGGAGATAGCCCGGTGATGACCCCATATGGTGAAGATCTCAGTTTCACGGTGGTCTACTACGACGTCGGTGACGCCACTGGCGTCGTCAATAGTACTGGGCCATACCCTGGAAATGTTCACTTCTTCATAGATGTACTCACTGCAGGGCAAGCTCTGACACAGGGTCACATGACCATAACCGAAATCGACCCGGTTGGAAGTCCTGGAGAATACCGAATTGAGTTCAGTACAACCCACCTTAGCGGCATAATCGCTTGCGAGCTCAGGGTTTCAATTAACTGGACCTACGGCGCCATGCCACTCTACGAGAACAAGACTCTCCTTATTACCGTGCACTCAACATACCGTCAGACTATCGTTGATTATGCACCTCTGCCTCTGACTGCCTTCGACGAGAAGGTCAACCTTAGTCTGGCATACAGGGATGTGTTATCGTCGACCAACATTCCTGACAACGCCAGCCTTCAGATTAGCACTCCAAGTTATTCGTTCACAGTGTACTATGATGGTGATGTCACTAGGATCTTCTTGGTTGAGGTAGACACTGTTTCGTTCCTATCCCCCGGAAGCCATAGCTTCGATGTACAGATTGTCTGGTCAGGGGCTCCGTTTTATGAGAATCGTACTGTCAGTATCTCAATTACCGTGAGAGAACGCTACACATCACTCACTCATGGCTCATACAGTCCCGTCCAGTACAACAATGACCTAACACTTCTGTTTACATACACAGACCTCGATGACTTCACAACTTCTGGAATGGATGGCGGCACTCTGACTGTCATCGGAATGACCGGAGAGTACACGGTCACAGACAACAATGATGGTACATACACGCTGGAACTCGA
>LRSK01000100.1 GCA_001563325.1 Candidatus Thorarchaeota archaeon SMTZ1-83 | reverse complement strand
ACATACTCAGACATTGATACGACCTCTTTACTTCCGAATTGAACGGACCGCGACTATGTTTCTCTTAAGGCTTTTCTAAGGTTTATGGAACCTTAGAGAATGCACCAATTGTGCAAAGTCCTCATGTTCGAGTACGTGGCTCCATTGGGACTTGCAACCACAATCAAGTACTTCGAAATGACTAGTACTCTGATCCAGTGAGAATTGGCGAATAGCCTTTACGAAAGCATCATCACATTTTCCGCAGTTGTGAGTGCCTCTTGGTTTACCAGCTGCTACCGGATCACAGACTACGTTCACATCGGACGCAACCTGATCTCTTGATTCTTTAAGAATCTCCGTCACTGTCCATAGCCAGGGAGGTCGATAATGACCTCTAGACCACATGCGTTGTACGAGTGTGTGTTTCTGGACATTCACTGGATTGACCGAGATAGTTGTTGCACCCAATTCTGCCGCAGCAATAATGGTCTGGAGTGCATCAAGAAGAGCATCACGTTCTGTGAGGAAGGGTGGCTTGACTAATACATATGCTCTGGTCCCGATGCCATGGGATGCCGCTGTCTTCAGCGCGGTTTCGAACTCACTGAGTGAAAAGCCCTTATTGATGCACAGAAACCTTACTCCATCATCTGCACTCTCCAAGCCCATTCCAATCTCAATTTCCCTATCACCTAAAATCTCACGAACAAGAGATGCTGTTTCGTCAGTCATGTATTCGGGACGAGACTCGAGAACTACTTGACGAACACGATCGTCTTCATCTATGGCTTTCAAAATCTCAGCTCTCGCCTCAGGGGGTACCTCAACAGGATCCAGAAAGCTTCCACTTGTATACACCTTTACAGAGATTGGTGCCATTAGACCCTTTAGAGAAGTCAGTGCATTCTGAAATTGCTGAATGAGGTCCTCAGTAGGCACGTTCTGACCTGCACCATCCAGAATATAGCTACACATCGTGCAACCACCCTTCTCACTTCGAGCATGAGAACACCCCGAGGTGGCCAGCACAATGGAGAGTGCGTATCCCACTTCGCTGCCTATGCGGCTTTGAACGACCCATTTCGCAGCAGGTTCTGAAAGATTCCGCCGACGAATTCTTGAGAGAGAACTGCCTCGAGCAGCTAGGCTAGCTTTTGTGATGATGTCTTTGAGTCCGTCTGTAATACCGTTCAACTAGGTCGTTACCCCCAGCTTATGACGAACTGTCACTGCCCTTCCCTTTTCAAACTCACACATCTCAATGCCTGACATTTCACTTCGGCCAACTGCAACTACCCTTTCATCTTGACCAATGACAATGACCTCGTCGCCAGGTCGGATGCCTGTGTCTGCTTCCTTGACTCCAACTGCAAAGATCGACCCGCCCTTGACCTCCTTACCCTCAAAGCGAACCCAGTTTTGGCCTAATCCTGCGATTCTTCTGGCACCAGCCAGCGTTAATGATAGCATTCCAGAAACAGCATTGTAAGCACATACCTGCTCCTTGTCAACCTGACAAATGACTGTCCTATACAGCTTCCCTCTTAGGCTAGCATCCTCAGGGACAAGTAACTCACCTGCACCAGAGCCAAACTGAAAATCCGCTGTGGCACGAAGTGTGTCTTCCAAATCTGTACGCCTATATTCTCCATCAAGAACGAGTTCTAGCATGTCTCTGAGTGTTTCATCCAACAGATCGAGTGAAGCTCCACTTGTAGCAGAGCCATCCGAAGACGTATAGATCAAGGCCTGCCTGATATTATCCTCCCCCTGCTTCACAATGTCAAGATACCCGCCAGAAACATGTGCTACAACAACTACAGACTCTTCGAACTTCTCCAGATGTGTTGTAAGAGCACGTACTGCGATTGCGGTTTCTTCAGCATCCCAGTCCCCAGTCACAGGAATATCATATTGTGCTACAGGATGGATCCGTTCCAACTCTCTCGGAATGACTCCAAGGGGGGATGTCAGAATGGTTTCAGCAATGCCATGTCTTGCAAGTCCAATTGCAGACTCGATTGTTCTAGCAAAGCGTTTGTGTGATTTTGAGTCAGAGTAAGGCTTTCTTGCTGAACATGGTAAAAGCAAGACAATCCGTTTGTGAGTGGGAGGGGTGAACCGAGATACAAGCTTCTCTCGAAAGCGTTTAATTGCTGGAGAATTATATGATTCAGGACCAATAAGAGGCATTGTTGAACTGCCTGCAGTCGCGGTGAATTCCTCCAGGAATGAATAGAGACCTCTATCGACCCTTCTAAGAAAGGAAGCCAGAGAGGGTGTGGCATGAGTGAGCGATTCAACTAACCATCGCAAGCGTCCCGACTGCATCGCATGAATGCTCTCAGAGTGGACCATCCGATATGTGGAGATATTGTGATTAGTGAGAATCTCGATTAGTTTGGAATTACTCAAGCTATTCAGGTCTGGTTGTGATTCACACGAAGAACATGCGCAGTGCCTAGCAGGTTCTTCATCAGCCACCTGCTCCGCATCTGTTCGCCATAATCTGATTCCTTGCGCAGCTGCTTCAAACGCACGGCTAGCATCGAAGACATCGAATCCAAGGTAGTGCATTAGTGGCACGGAGTATGGTTCAATCCGGCCAATAGCTAGTGCGAACCAGTTGCGGGGCAGCTGACTACGGAGAGTGACCATACGGTAGTCACTTGGGCCCAAGTCCCCATCAAATCGAAATGCTGCAGCTCTCACACCCATATGACTGAATTCTTGGAGTACATGTACAAATGATCCCTCATCGAGAGATGCAGGTACTCGAACAATGGCTCCTGATGATTCAATTTGCTGTTCCTTTAGGAATGACATCTGCTGTTTCAAGAGCAGACTCCCAGCCGTTAAGCCTAGAATCTCATCCGCTATCAGTGAAGGAAGCAGTATGGAGTCATAGTCGCGTAAACGATCTAAGCGGGAGTAACTGATACCTGGTATTGCTACAATCATCGGTGTGTCCTTGAGAAGTTCGGCCCTGTTAAGGGCGGCATAATGCAGAGTGAGACTGTCTGCGTGTGAGGGTCCAACCAAGACTGGTGTGCTGATTGCCATTTCACCCATCGAATAGGAGCCTATGCGAGCAGGTCCGTCGTGGCCTCTAGCAATCAAGAACTCGGTCATTTCAGTCATCTCTTTCTATACAAGCGGTTCGTAACCCGCATAACCCTTTGTATCAACCTCTGTCTTGGCATTCCCAAGAATCAAATTCACACTCTCTAAAGCGCCGAGCTTGAAGAGAGGCCTGTTGTTATTTCCGCATTGATATGAGTAGGTACAAAGAGGACATCCATCAATAGTCCTGCAATCACACTTTTCTAGGATTGTCTTTGTACGTTTGAATGCCTCATCAAGTCGTGTGAAGAGTAGCTTTGATGCCCCATTTCCTCCAGGACTTCCATCATAGACAAAGATGATGCCGGAGTCACCCATTGAAACTCCACCAATCTCTCTCGTGCTGCCACCAGTAAGCATGTCGCTTGACTCAATTACGACATGTTCTAGTGCATGAAAAGACCCACCATAGAGTTCAGCTGGCCCCATCCGGACCTCTTTCGCACCGGGGAGTCTGCCGTCAATGTACTCATTGATGGTCTTTACAGGCTCAGGGGCACCAAACGCAAATCCTCGAGTTGTGTATTTATAGATGAGAGGGGTGGTCAAATCAGACCTCCCGACGACATTGCCGGATCTGGTTTCCTTTCTTACGTAGCCGTAGACAGTCTGAGTCATCTCAAGCGAGCAGTAGACTACCTTCATTCCGAGGACTCCCTGCTCATCCAATATCTCCACGATCTGGGGCATGGTTGAATACAATGGTTTTGTATGCACGCTTCGATCCTGAAATGGAACAACCTTGGCTCTTCCAAAGCCGGGAGTATAACGGAAGTCTACTGACATATAGTTACGGCCGCCATGCAAGTAGATTGCACCCGGATGTAATTCCTGAGCAGCCATCGGCATTGACCTTTCACCCAGAGTCTTCCTGTCCGACTTGATCTGGACGGTGTCACCTATTCCTCGGATACTATAGCCCCTCCATTTCTTCTGTGCTGACTCAAAATCTGCAATACGCACCCTGCCGTCATTCTCTACTCTTACTAGACCATCCTCCACCAGATTATCTATAATTCTCTTCTGCCGAGGAAACATCGATACATTCAGTTTTCCGCTCATAGCTGCAGCAATGAGCTGATAGAATCCGACCACCTCATTATCAGGTTCCATGTACGCTGCGTCTATATCTGTGAAGTACTTCTCAGGCTCATGCCTATAGAAAGATGAAATCGGATCTTTTTCTCGGAGGGCAAGGACTGCGACGCTTTCCTGACCTTTCCTACCTGCGCGACCTATCCTTTGAGTGAGACGAGTAATAGATACTATCATACTCACGACACTGTCGAGATCGCCAATGTCTATCCCTAGCTCAAGAGTGGGGGTGGAAACCAAGCATTGAAGGTCCCCTAACTTGAACTGAGATTCGACTTGACTTCGGTACTTCTTGGTGAGGCCTGCTCTGTGGACCATAGATCGCACACCTGTATCCCTGATGAGCATATTCAGTACTTCAGCCTCGGAGTGGGTGTTTCCAAACACCAGAGTCTTGAACCCACCCTCTTGCAGCCTCCTAACTATATCCACAATCATGCTGTATTTACTTCGGTCACCCGGGTAGAACATGGTGAAATGAATGGGACCCCGTTTTGCGCTCACAGACTCAATCAAGCGTACTTCGGAGTCGAATATTTGGCCAGCAAACTCCTTTGGATTGGAAATGGTGGCTGAAGCACCTATCTTCTGAAACTCGCCAGCCTCAAGCTCAAGACGTTTAAGTATATAATAGACATTGGCGCCCATGGATCCTGTGTAGAGATGTATTTCATCTAGGACTACATATCGTACTGTACGCAAGAGTGGGACCAAGCGTGAACTTGACCATCCAAGATGGTAATGAAGAACATCGGGATTGGTGAGCAGGATATCAGGAGGGGCTGAGTAGATTCTGGTTCTCTGACTCTGAGAAACATCGCCATCAAAGATGCCCACAGTAACTCCCGATGCCTTGCACATCTCAACAATCTTGTCGTACTGATCCCGAGCTAAAGCCTTTGTGGGATATATCAGTAGGGCTCTGATTCCTGGGTCCACAAATGATTCCTTGATTGTTATTAGCATTCTGCGGATAATTGGGAGAATGAAAGCCTCAGTCTTGCCCTGGGCCGTTGGAGCTGCAATGACAACATCCTCCCCAGCAATAATAGCCTCGTAGGATTCGTCCTGAAACCGATATAGCTGTGTCATTCCTTTCCTAGCTAATAGATTTCTCAGCCTTGTGGGTATCTTTGTTGCGTCGAGATCCCTACCATACTCGGCATCAGTGGATGGCATAAACCTATACTTCACGAGATAGTCCTGCCCACCCCCAACAATTGATTGCACCGAATCAGAAATTGTGTCAATCCTAGCTCCACCCTCTTCTACTAATCGTGCAACCTCCTCTTCAGACTGAACCCTCAATCTTCCGGTGCGTCTGGAACCTGCAGAGCTAGGTGAGGATCCCGTTGCTTCGGAGGCACTTGTCCGTGTTCTGGACTTAGCTGTAGAAGTTGGCTTTGTTGTGCCGCTCTTCACAGCCTTTGAATAAGCATCATATGCGTCGAAAAGATCCTTCCGACGGCCATCCTCAAGTATCTCAACCTGACAGGTTGAGCATCTCACTGTCCATATATGCCCGCCCTTCTTGATATAGAGCTTTGAGCCACACTTTGGGCAGTGGAGTACAGGCATAATAAACACCGTTCTTGCGACCTCACTGTACTGAACTTATCAAACTTTGGCAGGAGGAAAGCCTTCTGCAAATACAGCAAGACTTTTAACGGTTGTTCGATGAA
This sequence comes from Candidatus Thorarchaeota archaeon SMTZ1-83, assembly GCA_001563325.1. Next base: position 466 of record LRSK01000100.1, on the reverse strand, counting down.
AATGCACAATCGCTCTGTTGCAGGGAGATGACAGTTACATGGTTGAAGAGATTAATTCAGAGCAACTAGACAAGGTTGTAAGCGACAACAAGGTCGTTTTTCTAGACTGCCATGCGGTTTGGTGCGGCCCTTGCCGGACACTATCACCAATCCTTGAAGAATACTCGGAGAAAGGGTTCAAAGTTGTTAAGATAGATGTGGATCATAATAGAGAGTTCAGCATGACGAATCGAGTCACAGGGGTTCCTAGCGTTTTCGTCTACAGTGAAGGCAAGCGTGTCGTCTTTGATGATGGTGCAGGCAAAAAAGTCGACAGACTCGTAGGAGTCATGCCGGTAGAAGTGTACACGCAAATTGTGGAAGAACTACTTGCTGGGACTTAGAACTACATACCCGGTTGGACCAGATGGGGTCTACCGGGCTATTTCTTCTACTTCTAATCACATATAGTTGCAGCAAGATTCAT
>LRSK01000099.1 GCA_001563325.1 Candidatus Thorarchaeota archaeon SMTZ1-83 | reverse complement strand
GTGATTCAGTTCACGTTCCAGCTCTCCGGAATCCCTGTTGCCTTCATCAACATGCTACCATATCTATCAACGATTACATTCATGGTGATCTGGGGGATTCTGCTCAGTAGACAGAAAGTGAAACGGATAATCGGAGCGCCATCGGCGTTATGCGTCCCCTTCGAGAAGGGCTAGTACTTGAGAAACCGAAACAGAGCGAATTCTCATCACTAGTGTGTCCTAGAACAGTACAACAGCGCCGGCGATTACTAGGCTTATCACTGCCATCCCGATAGTTCCCCAGATATGTCCCTTGGCATGAAAGAGTCTGAAGTCCTTGTACTCCTTATCTCTCATGTGCTCTGTTCCGGGAATCACCACAAAGTCAGGCGTGATAGTCCCTACGATAAGCCAGTCAAGAATCACTAGGTCAGCGAAGTTTCCAAACATGAAGATCCCAAAGGCGTTCAGAAAGGCATCGAGCAGCGGAATTGTACCTGAATACGTACTCTCCAGAATCAGAGTGGATACAATCGGAAAGCCCAAACTGAGCAGAAGGAACGGTATTATGAGAAGCCCAGCAATTTGCCGTTCCCTCTTTGTCTGAGGAGGAACTGCATCAGTGATCTCCTTAGGATAGTCGCTGAACCCCCAGATTCGGGGGCTTAGATTCATCATGATTGGTAGTAGGTATAGTATGAGGAGTACAGCAAAGATGGTTCCATGGAACAGGATGTTGTAGACTAACGACATGACTTGGCCTCCCGCATTAACGATGATGAGTTAGATGCGTCTAACTTTCTTTAATCCTCGCATCTACGAATAGACTGATTAGAAATCTAGCCTTCTGGTTTGGTGATGTTCGACGTTCAGGCTGCGCAATCGTTTGTCACGAAAGGAGGAAACACGGTTCAGCAGGCACGCTTGGAATCCATTCTGAAACAGAAACGCCCTGCTAGGTCAGTTCTCAGCAAAATCGAGATTATGAGAAAGTCAGATGGGGGTTTCGCGTTCTGGGATGAAGACGTCAGTAGCATCACCTCGACACTCAACATTCTGGGCTGGATGGATGATCTGTCAGTGAAGAAGGGGGTGATCATCGACAAGACATTCGAGTTCCTCCTAGAACGTCAACAGGAGGATGGTGGATGGGATGAACTCGAGGCGGTAAAGAATCTCGGAGCACCTCCCTTCATGACTCCCGGGGAGACTAACACTCGAGTCTGGCTCACAGCCTGTTGTGCACACTGGTTTGTTCGCTTTGGTCGTGCAGAGCCACCCGGAGCAAAGGGTTGTCCTGCACGATTTCTTGAACAGAACATAGAGCCCTCAGGACTTCTGAGTGGCTATCTACGAGCAACTTGGGACGCCCTTGTCATCTTTGGCTATCATCCGGGAGTAGACTCACAGCTGTTTGCAGACACTCTAGAGGCAATCGAGAACAGCTTCACTCCTGAGGCTTGGGATGGTTCTGTTATTGCCTGGCTCTTGCGGGCACTTCGAGACTCAGGGCTCCAGGCAGAACACCAACTTGTGAGTCGTTCACTCGAAGTACTGGAAGAGAAACAGCTGTCCAATGGGAGCTGGGAGTCAGAAGATGGCGACGACTATTCTGTTTGGGCAACAGTCGACGCAGTTCGTGTTCTGAAGGACTTTGAAAGGGTGTAATGCTGCCGAAACTTTGCCTATTTCACTCGTCGGACGGGTTCAGTAGATGCACCCCATATTCTTGTCCAACCCAGTACTGAGCACGCAGGAAACAAAGGTTCAGAATTGGTACTTCTTCTGGGACCTTTGTCTGAGGTAGTTCACAGCTATCAACACGAGAATTACGACAAATCCAGCAGAGAATATTAGAAGAACCATATTCAAGATATCTGGATCAAACGGAAGGGTGGTCGTGGTTGTTGGAGTCGTGGTGGCCGTGGGCACTCCACTGTTTATCTCGATAGACTCGGTGTTGCTCCACGCACTCACAGCGTCATGGTCATCAACAGTCCTAACACGGAAGTAGTAGACACCATTGGAGAGTCCGGCGAAGTCGCGGTCGGTTCCGGTCACATTCCATTCACCTAGAATCAGAGAGAAATCCTCGCTTGCACTCATCTGGAGCTGGTAGTGGGAAATGGCACCCTCTAGGTCAGACTCAGCAGTCCAATTCAATGTGAAGTAAGAAACCGCAATTGTGGTTCCTGGGTCGATGAGTATGGGTTTGGAGGGAGGCTGGTTGAGTATGGGGAATGACAGGACGCTCGTGGTTGCCACATTGAAGTTTGTTGAGTTGTCGAACGCCTCAACATAGTACTCGATGAAGTCATCCACTAGAAAGGACCCAACGTCAAAACTGTCCTCGTTTCCGACTCCCAGGGCCATTCCTACAGATTGCCACATGCCTGAGTTGACCCTGTAGTAGCATGTAGCATTCTTGACCCCTCTTGGGTCGCTGATGTCCGCACTCACTGTGACTGCGTCGCCATGGACAGGGGTAGGTGGTGATAGAGTAGGTGCCGAGATTGCTGGTCCTGTCCAGTCCTCGACGATTACAACATTGATTGACTGTGGGAAGCACCAAAAGCCCTTAGTTCCATTGTCATCCACTGAACGGACTCTGAACCAGTAGGTGTCATTGTCGTATACTGTGATGAGCTTCTCATCTATCGAAGAGTTCCATTCGTCCAGTATTGTTGTGAACCAGCTAGAGTCAGCCATCTCAATCTCATAGTGACCAATGTATCCATCAGGGTCAGTGGATGCAGTCCAGTTGAGTAGGAACACTCCATCATCATCTGTTGTTCCAGGATCCTGTAGGCCAGGTGTTGATGGGAAGTAGTTGATCCCGTTCAAGTGCACGACTGAAGATACGGATTCCATCTCGTCTCCGGAACTATCGAATGCGCGAACATAGTAGTCCTTCTCTTCACTGGAGTTGAAATTCCCAATAGCCGCGGAGTAGAGGTCACCACCCATTGGATTCATTGACACGTTCTGCCAGGTGCCGAGATTATCGCGGTAGTAGCAGGTGATGCTGTCCAGTCCGTCAGAATCAGTCGCTGTGACATTGACAGTCATTGGGTCTCCATGGATTGGACTCAAGGGAGCGTGGGTCAGACTCGACAGTAGTGGAGCATCATTCGGAGGGGCAACATCTGCCAACCAATGAATGGTGTTAACGAGCAGGACATCGTTGTCGCTGTCAAAGTAGTCAATGACACCATCATTGTCATGGTCCTCATCAAGAGGCCAAGCGGTGCAGTCCATGAAGTTACCATCTAGAACCACTGATACCTTGCCAGCGCCATATGTTGAAACTGCCATCAGTGTGATGCCATCTGCCCCCAGCCAGTTATCCCACCAGCCACCTTCTCCCCAGCAGCTTGTCCCATCCCAGTCTGTCATTATTATGCGCTCTGCGTTTGTTGGGAGTGTTGTGAAACCATCACTGGCATAGAACTCCACTCGTGATACATTGAATGTTATTGGATGAGAGAGAATATTGTCGCCTGAATAAGCTATGTGGCTCTCGTAATACCAATTCATAGCATCATCAGTGTCCCAGAGAATATCACGACTCCAGTCATACCCAAAGTTGTTCGCGAGAGCTCTGATATCATCTCCATAAGTGGTCCAGTCAGACTGTATGAAGATTGAACCTCCGTCTGCGACATACGCATCGAGTATAGCTATCTCTCCAACGTCATATTCATCCAAAGTTTCGTGCGGAAGAGGGCAGATGACGACATCACTGGCATTGAGAAAGTCCGCATCAAATGTGTCCATCCGAGAAACTGCAAACCCAGCCTCCAGTAGATCCTCCACGAATGCGATTGCGGGGTGTTCGTCATCATAATACTGATCTTGAGGTTCGTTTGTCCAAGTGTATTCTGTCTGTTGTGATGCATCAAAGACTACATGATTGGGTAGCCGGATGGCGTTTCCCACTATCTGCTCGTAGTAAGGACCAGGGTCTGAAAGGTCAAAGCCGAGGAAGACAACATGTCCCCGACCCATTGTCTTGTGGACACATACCGGGCTGTCTGTAACATAGTCGGCAATTGCATTGACCCCATCTGTCGTTGCAACTGCAAAGGTGTGGTTTCTGGGGACCCATCTGTACTTGACCTGTCTACCCAATGCATCACCGAACGTAAGACGATTCATCTCCATGAGTGCTGCACTGGGGTACTGGCCCAGCACTGGCCCGAACTGCATGAGGCTGGACTCGTTGTAGATGTGTAGACCAAGTCCGGGAGCAGTTTCGTTTCCAAAATCAAGTAGTACAACTACCCCTCCGTCGTTCACAAAGGTTGTGAGTGTGGAAGCCCATATAGTCCCGACAGTCTTCATTATGGTCTTGTTTGCATTCTCCTGCTCTGGAATGAGGAGGATGTCCTTGCCAGGCAGCTGTACGTCGAGGTTTGTGTAGTCTGTGAGGTTTGTATGCTGGTAGTCGGTGCCAAAGGTATTGTTGATTGCCATCATGGTATTCTCGTATTCCTCACCTGCACGGTCGTCGACGAACTCTGTGTAGACAAGTATAGACGGCGGGGCAAGCTCGAGCTGCGAGGCCGACAGTGTGTGAGGCGGCTTCTCATCAGTTTCTAGGGGAACTCGAGATTCTGATTCGATACTTGGACTTGTGAGAATGAAACATACCTGCGCCAGTGTGAGCAGGGCGAGCGTGACAGCAGCAACCTTGCGGAAGTTCACTATGATGGCCTCTCGTTGACAGCCACTTTGGGAGTAGAACCCGTTCAAGTCCTCGCAGACATGTTGAACGGAGGGTGGCGGTCATTCTTCTGTTCGAGTGTATAAAAGCAAATTCTGTGCAGAAGGGCAAGACCAAGACAGTGACTCTGAACCGAGTGGCGAGCAAAGAGAGAAACCGTCATAGGGAGGCCTCTTTAGAGCTTGGGCATGCCCGACCTGAGTTTTGGAGTGATAACTCTCCAGTCTCAACCATGGAGTGTGCTCGCAAAGAGCTGGAAACACATCGAGTCCCTAGGTTTCGACAGTGCATGGGTTGCAGACCACTTCTTGAACTACAGAATGCCGACAAGACCCTACTTCGAGGCATGGACTCTATTGTCTGGGCTGGCAGCAGTGACTGAGAAGATTCGAGTGGGCACCCTAGTGACTGCAGCACCTCTGAGACATCCATCTATGCTAGCTCGACAGGCCCTTACCACCGATCACATCTCCAATGGAAGACTGAACTTGGGTATTGGCACAGGAGTTGCAGGGGCTCTGGGCGAAACTGTATATGAGATGATTGGCATTGACGATTGGGGACCAGCTGAACGAATAGCCCGTTTCAGGGAACAGATTCAGATTCTTGACAAGCTCCTTAGCGAGAGAGTTTCCTCTTACTCTGGCAAGTACTATAGATTGAAAGACGTCGCGATGTATCCGTCAACGGTTCAACAGCCCAGACCTCCAATCACAGTCGGAAGTATTGGTCCTAAGACACTCAAGATTGCCGCAGAGTTCGCGGACACATGGAATACGTTTGGTGGACGGGGGTTAGACACGAAAGAGATGTATGAAACTGTCACAACACAGAGTCACTTGATTGATGACTACTGCGATGAATTCGGGCGTAGTCCTGAGAGTCTTAGAAGATCCATCCTAGTCGCTGGCTCGGATGAGTTGATTGAATCTGATGACGAGTTCTCAAAGTATGTCGACAGGTACTCAGACCTTGGTTTTGAGGAGTTCATAGTCTACTATCCATTCATTGATGAGAAGAAGAAGATGTTTGAGAGGATAGCACGCGATGTGATTCCCAGCTACAGAGCATAGCAGATGGAGATTCTAGGGGACTCTCTCATCCACGTCTTCGTCTGAAGAAAGCAGCAGCCAATACAACGGCAACTGCAGACAACGGCAAGATCACAAGCAACAGTATGTCGGGTCTGACGTGTGTAGTCGGGATGGTAGGACTTCCTGAGAGACTTGTCACGTGAACGTTAATCTCATTCGGGTCCATTGTTGCCTGATAGCCATGGTCTTGCAGGACATTCGTTGATCTCCTCAGATAATTGTGGAATGATTCCTCCATCTCCCAGTATGACACATAAGGGTCGCTCATTGGTGCATAGTCTGGATCGAGAGGAGTACCTCGCATAGTTTCTGTCAATTGCTGCAGGGATTAGAATGTACTTTGATGCCCAGTAGTCGAGTGCGACGGGATCCAGACTGGCTCCTATTACATCAGTGAAGCTGGCATCATCAGTATAAGTCGACGGACCGCAGGCAGATGAACTCTCAATGGGGTTAGCGTTCACCCAAATCGCATCAAGTATGTTGAGAACAGGAAACCGGGTCTCTGCCATCAGGGTTCCCATGCCACCCAATGCAATTGAGAGATGTTCATGCGGCCATTCAGGATGAACAGAAGGCTCCACGTGTCCCTTTGGAACCCCCATGTAATGTTTGATGCATCCAGTGACACCATAGATTTGGTGAGACTTCAGGACAGGCATGTTGACGACTTTGAGCCGCTCAGAATCAAATCCTGTCACGTTGTCCCATATTCCATTCTTGAAGCTGATGTAGGTTCCGTACGGTGTCCTGAACTTGGGGTAACTGACATAGATCTCTGTATCTTCGTTCCAGGTGGAATTCAATACATAGCCATCTTCAAAGTCACCAGCGTCATAGTCGTCGACGGTACTGCTACGAAGGTAATCCCAAAGATAGATTGAAACATTGTGTGAAGAAAACGATTCGGCAACATCGCGCATACTCTGACTATGGTCATACGCGTTGCTCCACGCACGATCCAGGCTCCCTCTGCCCTGCCCATTGTCAGCAACGACAACCTCACCAGTGAAACCATCAGGATGGATCACAATGGCCTTTATGATGCTCTTCAGCAGGTCAGTATTGGTGCCTCCTCGGTCTTCCCACTGACAGTTCACCTTCAGTAACACGACGTCGTTACTCCCTATCAAACCAGATGGGTAGCTACTGCTTCCGTAGAAATGATTGTCTTCGGCGTCCATGAGCTCGAAGAGAGCTGCGACTGCTTCATCCATATTCCCCTCAAGCCCTGTGGCATTCTGTACAAAGAAGACAGCCGAGGTTCCTTCAGTGGCCAATGCGCTGTGTGAATTCAGTTCTACTGGAACTCGAGTATAGTCAACATTCGCTCCTGATGAGTATCGAAGCCCGGTCAACACAGTACCATCTGCGATGAATGCAGAGCCCAGAAACAGGACTGCAAGCACAGCCGCTGGTTTGATGACTCCCAAGGAGGACCGGACCTTTGCAAGACTCGGAATCGAGGCAAGCAACGCCACGTGAAAGACACGCATATTGGAGATTGCCGCTTGCTGACAGGGATAGGATACTCTAGAGGGTTTGAGTCCCGTTCTGAGAAAAAACCATACAGCACTGAGCGCGGCCAAGAAGCCCAGCTTCCAGAGCCACCACCTTTGCGTCCTATGCCCACTCGGATGAGTGTTCGTCCGTTCGCTCTCTTCTTGAGTCATATTACCTCGACTCCAATCGGCGCCATGCAGAGCTTCTAGAATCCATCGCTTCGATGAATAAAACCGATTCTATTCACGCGGGAATTACCTCGAGACATTTGCGATAATGCTGATAAGCAGGATTTCGTCACCAATCTACGAGGATACAGGCATATGTCGGGCGTTTCTTGCTCTTTGGGAGGAGACCTTAGACGACAGCTGGTTCACCTTCTCAGAGTTGGGCGCCCTTCCTTCCATCGATGGAAGAGTTTATATGCAGGTTTGTATCATGTGTTATGTAACAGTATTACATAGCGCGGAGGGTTGCCACGATTGAACGGGAAAGGAAGTGTCCAAGAGGTAGCGGATGAGATCCTTCGAGGATCAAGGCTTAGCCTAGGGAAGCCGATATCTCTGCCTGGAGTAGCGGTCGTCCCAGTCATAGTCCCCAGGATTCTGGAGTGGAGCATTAAATCCCTCAGAGATACTGGTGACGAAGACGAAGCGTGGGTGAACGTCGTCAAGGACATTCCTCAGAACACGTGCGGCATCATCTTGGTGGACTCTCATAGCAAGGTAATTGCATTCAGGATCTTCCATGGAGTCCATGATTTCTGGGAAGGAATAGGGAACACTGAAGCCACTGTCATGGGGCACTATGATGAATCACAGAAGCCAATTCCAGAATCCACAGCCCTTGGAAAGGCTGTCATCTTCCTAACGAGATTAAGCAGAATGGGACCGCCAGGCATCTTGAGCGAAAGCACTTCGGACTATTTCGCAGTTGTCAGTTCCCCGCGGGAGGAAGCGGCTCCTGCCACCGAAGGCGCAGTTGCCAGCTGGCGGGCCATCCTCTATCGATCAATAGAAGCATAGTCCGCTTCCCAATAGGTTATGTAGGTTCGTGCACTATTGTTAACTCAGTGAGTATGATGGAAAAGTCCGAAGAAGAATGGAAACTGACTCTCGGTCCTGAGAAGTTCAAGGTTCTCCGACAGTGTGGGACAGAGCCGCCATTTAGTGGGAAATATGTCAACCATAAGGAGAACGGGATCTATGCGTGTGCCGGCTGTGGTAACGAGCTATTCTCATCTAAAACAAAGTACGACTCTCGGAGTGGTTGGCCCAGCTTTTGGGAGAGGATGTCAGAAGACAGTGTTGAGATGAGGCCGGACAATAGTCACGGGATGAGAAGAACAGAGGTCGTCTGCAAGAATTGTGGGGGCCATCTGGGTCATGTGTTTGATGACGGCCCGAATCCTACGGGGCTAAGATACTGCATCAACTCATTAGCCCTAGACTTCAGGGTCGAGGGTGAAGAACCTTCTAAGTAATGAATAATGAATCATAAAAGGGAGAGCGACGCGTAGAGAAATGATGCACAATGCCAGAACATCGTCATGAGCACCTCACAGGAGAGATGCCGGGTAGTCACACCTACCAGATGGCCCTGCTCGTGGTGTTCCTTGTGGTTTGGGTACTAGACTCGTTTCTTCTGCGCTTGACAACCTTCTTGGTTGATGGGATTCCGATTTGGCTACCCATCATTCCGGCATTTGTCGTCTTTGTGGCGGCGGTCTACTTCATGAACGCCTCTCATAAGGACCTGTTTGACACCAAGGAAACCGGATTGGCGACAGGAGGCGTCTTTTCTCGCGTTCGTCATCCCATGTATCTTGGGACTCACCTATTCTATCTTGCATTGGCCATAGGGACCTTGTCACTAGCGTCGATTGTCTTATGGATAGTCATATTCGCCTTCTACAACGTACTTGCCAACTACGAAGAGAAGAAGCTCGAAGAGAGGTTTGGAGAGGAGTTCATGGGATACAAGAAGAAGGTCCGGAAGTGGCTGCCACTTTAGATCTTCCGAAGTTCCTGAACCTTGTCAATGTGATTCGTGATTACGTCCCTCTAGAACACCCTCCAGATCAAAACCACCTCCATGGTACACTTGTGGATAGATTCACAGACTAGCCGACCATTTGATCGAGATTTTGCCAAGAACCCAGAAGCGGCGCTCTGACAAAGTGCGCTGAAGATTAGTCTAATATTCTTAGCTGATTGATTGTATGTCAAGAAGACCCGCGTTGTGTTCTAGGAGAAAT
>LRSK01000098.1 GCA_001563325.1 Candidatus Thorarchaeota archaeon SMTZ1-83 | reverse complement strand
GCCGGATTGCCGGGGCGGAGGGAACATCGTTTCTCCGATCCGATTGCCCGATGAGACGGATCATGACGAGTCCTGCACCCTCTTGACTACGGTGGCAGCCTACTACAGTCTTCATTGTAGAAGAGAACGCCTACTCTATCCTCTTCTCAGACTGCGGATCGAAATAGTGAGCTTTCCCAAGGTCCATCCATATCCTCACAGTCTCCCTCAATTCTGGACTGGAGTCAGGAGGAAATCGCGCGACAAGTGCACTTCTACCAATTCTCAAGTGGAGATAAACTGCTTCTCCTATGGGTTCAAGAACTTCCACTTTTGCGCGCAGTCCTTGGGAGGTATTTGTGGTGGCGGGAAATATATCTTCTGGTCTGATTCCCAGTATTATAGTACTCCCAACCCGATTCTTCAAAGATCCAGAGTTTGGCAGTTCCAAATCAATGTCACCCCCTACAAAGCGGAATGCGTCTTGTCCTTCAATTCGCCCCGTCAAGAAATTCATCGAAGGACTCCCAATGAACCCTGCAATGAAGAGGTTCGCAGGCCGATTGTAGAGGGTCAATGGATCAGCGACCTGCTGTGTGACTCCCGCTTTAAGAATCACTATCAACTCTCCCATGGTGAGAGCTTCGACCTGGTCGTGCGTGACGTAAATCACTGTGGATTCAAGCCTCTGATGGAGTCTCAAGAGTTCCGTTCTCATCTGCACCCTCAATTTCGCGTCCAGGTTACTCAGCGGTTCGTCAAAGAGGAATACTTTTGGCTCTCGCACTATTGCCCTGCCAAGCGCGACTCTCTGTCTCTGCCCTCCTGAGAGTGCTCGTGGCTTTCTGGTAAGTAATTCCTCGATACCCAGTATCTTTGCCGTCTGTATGATCCGTTCCTTCACATCGTGTTTCCGGTATTTCCTCAATCTCAGTCCGAAAGCCATATTGTCAAGAACGCTCATATGGGGATATAGCGCGTAGTTCTGAAAGACCATGGCGACATCTCTCTCCCTGGGAGGGAGATTGTTGGCCAGCTTCTGCCCTATATATATCTCACCATCGGTGGGTTCATCCAATCCAGCTACAAGCCTTAACGCAGTTGACTTCCCACATCCCGAGGGTCCGACGAGGACTACGAACGACTTGTCTGGTACCTCGAGGCTGAAATTCTTCAGGCCAATCACGTTCCTGCCAAACGTCTTGGTTACATTCTTGAAGACCACGCGTGCCATTGACTGACGGGCCTGCTATTAGGAGGAGCCGAGGTGATACTTTCCAAAATCCTCGGGATTGAGTTGCTTGAGGTAGTTTCGCAGAACCTCTGCCTTCGTGCTATCGTCCAATTTCAAGGATGTTCCACTCGATTCCATTACTTTGTCAATCACAAATATCGGAGCCTTGATTCTCAATGCCAAGGCAATCGAATCACTCGGCCTCGCATCGATACTGAATATGGAGCCGTCACTTTCGAGAAAGATCTTTGCATAGAAGGTGTTATCCTTGAGATCGCTTATGAGGACTCTTGTCACCTTCACATTGAGTGCGTTCACTATGCTCTTCATGAGGTCGTGCGTGAGTGGCCTCTCGGCCTTTTTCCCCTGTAGCACCATTGCAATTGCATTTGCCTCGGCATAGCCAATCCATATCGGAAGCACCCTGTCACCATTCAATTCCTGGAGAAGAACGACAGGCGTGTTTGCCCCGTCTACACCCAATCCAGAAACTTGTACCTCTGTCCTGCCATTTCCCATATCTCCCCCTACGTTACGAGTTGACTCAGTGTAACTCCGACAAGAAGCGAGAAGATCACACTCAAGACCATATCGAGACTCCACAAACTCCACTCTTTTCTCAAGAATAGTGCCATACGAGGCACGAGAAGCACCGGAATAAGGAGGCAAAACAGCCCACCCACCATTACGAGTGTAACTATGGCTCCTCTCTCAAGGAATTCCAGCAACCTTTGCCTGAATTGTGGTAGCTCGGCATTGAGTCCCAGTGTACTCTTTATGGAATAGATGAGCAACATTACTCCATACGTCGCCACGATGTATCCGGAAAGAAGCTTCACAAAATTATCACTATTGTACAAGTGAGAGATGCCTGCCAGACGTATTGGTAGTCTTCCTTGAACGTTCACTAACTGAACAAACAGCCATATGAGTCCGATATGTAATGCTTGATCGAGGAGGAAGAGATCCACTCTCTCTCTTCCCAATCTCTGATTCAATACGAGTTTCACCTTGTCTATGAAGATGTGGGTCAACCACAGCAGAAGAAGGCCGACAACGACCTCAGGGTACGTCAAATACCTGCCTGCAAAGATGAGCCCCAGTACGCCTGCAACACTTGCATGCAATACCACTCCCCACGAATGGGCGCGCTTCATGACAAATACTTTGTCGGTCTGCAGTGGAAAATCCGCAATAAGATGCGCCAAGACTAACCTCCAGAAAAGGAACATCTTTTCTTCCATTTTAGAAAGGGAAAGTGACTTGTCAAGGGAACGGTCTTTCACGAAAGGAAAGCCCAGACATTTCTTTCAATACCCGAACCTCTTTATGTCAATTCTCCGTTTCCGCCAATTCTTACGAGTCTTCACCCATAGTTGAAGGAAGACGTCTCTTCCCAAGAATTTCTCTATCTCCCTTCGGGCCTCTTCTCCCACCCTTTTCAGAGCCGAACCTCGTTTACCTATGAGAACGGCTTTCTGAGAATCCCGTTCTACAAAGATGGTAGCCTTGATGTAGTCTTTCTGGCCCGGCCGTTCCACAAATTCATCGACCACCACAGCGGTGGAGTAGGGAATCTCTTCACCGTAGCGGAGGAATATTGTCTCTCGGACTATCTCTGCGGCGAAGAACCGCTCTGGATGGTCGCTCAGTTGGTCGGGCGGGTACAATGGCTCCCCAGACGGGAGACGCTGGACCACCAGATCTACAAGGATTCCTAACCCGTCGCCCTTGAGAGCTGATATGGGAATGACCTCATCAAACTTATGAAACTGCTGGTACTCCTGGATTAACGGAAGGAGCGCACTCTTCTTGATCAAGTCTATTTTGTTTATGAGAAGGAAGAGTGGCGCGTGATGTGCTCTGAGCCGTTCAATGATTCTTTTCTCTCTTTCTTCAGGGTCTGAAGTTGCTTCTACCATCAACAGTATCAAGTCGGCATCGTTCACAATCTCTTCAACTCGTCTCATCATAACGGACTGGAGTTCGTAGCCCGGATCGATAATTCCAGGAGAATCGAGAAAGACTATCTGATACTCCGAAGTCGTCAATATTCCCGATACTCTGTGTCTTGTTGTTTGAGGTTTGGGTGTTACTATCGAGAGCTTATGGCCCACGAGACTATTCTGAAGGGTGCTCTTGCCCACGTTCGGCGTCCCGACTATCGCACAGTATCCTGCCTTCATCAGCAGACTCAACGATAAAGGGGGGCGCTTAGCCCCCCCTTTATCGTTCCATTCACCTTACACTTCTTCTCAGCTTGTCGCCAGCTCTGAACACCGGGACGTTCTTGGCTTTCACTCTGATTATTGCACCCGTCCTAGGATTCCTCGCAGTGCGGGCTGCTCTTCTACGGACCATAAATGAGCCGAATCCCACAAAACCAGCCCTCTCACCTTTCTTAAGCGACTTGGTTATCCCATCGAGAAAACTATCGACAGCCTTGCCAGCCTGTTTCTTCGTAATCCCCGCGTCCTTGGCGATTTTGCTCACTATCTCTGCTTTGTTCATCCTCTCTCACCTCCTTCCTTTTAGAGACTCAGATAGATTCGTGTCTGGAATCCCGCTCATACATTGGCAGAAGCCCTTCAAATATTCGTAAACTTACAAGAAGCTTGGGAACTTGTCAAGGACTACCCCTTGGGCTGTTCTGTACCAGTTGTACCAGTGATCTTGTAAGCAGTAAAGGACCGTATGTGGAGGAAGCGTCAATCGACCACCCCACTCTCTCCCTTAGCGAAAGTGTGCAGTCTTACTCAAGAAGTTGACACATCTCCTTTGCGAATCGATCTCTACGGCAGGAAAAGAGAGAAGAAACCCTTCTTCAGACTTATTTCTGGCATTGCTTTGATTGAAATTCTGAAATCGTATTGCCATCGGACCTTGGTCCAGCTCACGTTCAACTCACCCACCCAGCAGTGAAGATCTCTCACCACTTTTACGGACTGGCTTACACCTCTGCCCTTCATCACATCATACCTGCCTTGATACGAGATGAACCAGTTCTTGGTCAGATCGAATCCCAATTCTCCCCAGATCTGCACTTCCGGATCTTCTTCTCTTCGACGGAGAAAGGATTGGGTAAACGACAGGTTGAAACGGGGAAAATCGTCACTTTTTCTCTTCAGAAAAGTGCGAAATGTTTCATTCAGATAATCGACCTGACCGTCGTACAGGTCGTAGCCGAAATCGCACGAGAGATTGAAAGGAGGAACTGGGTTAATCTCCACCCCCGTCACAAGGGGAGAAAACCTGTTTTCCCTCATATCGTACGACCCTGACGTCGTGGTCGTGAAAAGATCGTATTTCCCGAGGTCCACCAATCGTATCTGTACGGAGTTCCTCAGCTGAAATCGGAGGCGCTCACTCACAAGCGTTTCCTTCAGAGATAGATCGTAGTTGAGAGATGGTGTGATGACATGACGTATTCCATCGATCCTGCCTATCCTTCTGGTGGACATTCCATACAGGTTCGCATTGACGCCTATGCGAACCGATGACGTGCCACTTCTTCTCTCACCGCTCTGCCAAAATTCACTGTGTTCAAGTGATGGGGTGAGATTCAGTCGATCCCATAGTCTCTGCTTGGTGTTCAATCTCGCTGTGTTCTGGGCAGTCTGTACCGAATTCATAACCGATGTATGTTGATTTACCAGACGCCCAGAATAAGAGAAATAGGTCGATTTCACGAGTTCCACCGGGAAGAGAGAGAATGAGAGACGAGGGAGCACTCGCATTGACGTATTCTCTTCCAGGTCTCTCTTTTCGGAAGCGACTATGGAGAGATTCGAGCCTCTGAGAGATTTCGTAAGCGCAACATAGGAGTCAAGAGTTCTGGTCATCCTTTCAGGAAGGTCTTCACTATATTCTCGATAATAGCTGAGATCAGAGACGAAATCACCCCGAAGAAGTAGGTTGTACCCTTCTTCCCACTTTTGCCGATGAGAAAGATTGACGCTCCATCTCCTGGTCGCCGTCCTCCGATCATCCACCAGTGATGTCACGAGTCCCCCAGTTATCCACGGGTTGATCAGGTAGATACCCTCCACCGTCAGCCTGTAGCCAATCAACTGCATATAGTCGAGGCTGAATGTGGCGTCAGCGTAGTCGTTGATCACGTGGTAATAGGCGATATTCTTTATGTACCTGCCTTCTTCCGAATCTCTCCCTACTCTTGGAGTAAGGAGGCCTGAATGTCTTTCCTTACGTATCGGGAAGAACCAGAACGGTACAGCGAAAACAGGGATACCCTGGATGTAAAGCACCACAGGTTGACATAAGACCATATCATTCAGATAGATCTTCATCTTCCACGATTTGAAATAGTAATGGGGTTCTCCTAGTTCGCAGGTGGTAAATCTTCCCCTACTCACATTGAGCACATCATCAGCCACTTTCCTTATTTTTCTGCCTTCAAAGAACCCTCTGCTTATCTCAGTCTTCGCATTGAGGATAGTCCCTTCTCCTTTTCCAACATCATAGCTCATGAATTCGCCCTCAATAGTCTCGTCACCATCATGAAGCACTGGATTTCCATAGGCTTGAAGTTGCCTGGTTCCCAGCTCGTATTCTATGCTGTCCGCGGTAACCAGAATATCCCGATGGCGTACCTTCGTCTCCCCACTCAATATCACCTTTTCTTGATCTAACAAGAAGATAATCCGATTCGCGGAGTAGTTGACCGGCTTCGTTGAGGGGGCGGTGACACATAAAAGCAGCACCAGAAGGGAGAAAACTCTCATCTTCTCTTCTTCAGAATGGTGTAGATCACGAGGAGCATACCCACGGTGACAAAGGCATCAGCCATGTTGAATACGGGCCAGCGCACGTTTCCTACCCCAATGTCTATGAAATCCACGACATTCCCCCATCTTATTCGATCGATAAGGTTTCCAAGAGCTCCCCCGAGGATTATTGATAGGGCGATTCTCTCGGTAAGCGTCTGTGCTCTGAATCGGTAAACCAGTACTACTATCCCGATTGCGATAGGCAAAACAATTAACGATAGGGTGCCGCCGATGGGAAGCCCCCATGCAGCCATTGGGTTTCTTATGTGAGTAAATCTGACGACATCGCCGAGGATTGAAACCGAGCTGTGAAGCGGAACCTTGGTGACTAGTATCCCCTTGGTGACTTGATCAATCAGGAACGACCATAGGCTGAGAAGTATGGCGAGTTTTATCTTAGCCACGTTCTCTCAGACTCTGGCATTCTTTGCAGAGCTTGGCGTAAGGTACAGCCCTCAACCTCTTCTCAGTGATCGGTTTGTCACAGGATTCACACATTCCGTACCCCTTCTTCCCGTAGATCTTCCTTAGAGCATCGTCGATGTCCGCGAGTGTGGAACCTTCGCTCGTAGCAAGAAATGCGGCAACTTCTCTGTTTTCTGCGTCTGTCCCCTGATCCGCCATATGATACGTATAGGAAGAAACATCTCCAGATGCCTCCCGCTGCTGCTGCCCTATGGTTTCCTCCTCGAAATCAATCTCCTTAAGGATTTTCTTCCTCAGTTTCGTTAACAAGCTTTCGAAGTATTCGACTTTCTTCTGCGATAACACCTTAATCACCCCCCTCCAACCGTGATAACACTCCAACGCACCTCTTACAGAGACCGGGATGCGTCTCGTCTTCCCCAACATCCGGGAAATAGACCCAACACCTCCTGCACTTATCGCCCTCTGCCTTCTTCACTTCGATTGCCAGATCCGACTGAGTTCCGACGTGAATCTCTGTGCCTGTAGGCCTCTCTAATTTCGAGAGCTCCGCTTGAGACGTAATAAACAGAGTGGGAAGATCGCGCTCGTACTTTTCGAGTAGCTCTCTCAACTCTTTCGAACCGGGATAGAGCACTACTTTCGCTTCAAGAGAATTCCCGATGAGCTTCTCTGCTCTCTTATTCTCGAGCGCAGAGAGAACATCCTGTCTGACTTTCAGCAATTCCTCCCACGAGCTGTCGATATGATCATCTTCATATTCGGACGGCACCGGAAATGACGCGAGTTCACACGCGTCCTCCTTGTCTCCTGGCAGATACTGCCACGCCTCTTCTGTCGTGCAAGGCATTATTGGTGACAGCAACCTCAATAGACTTTTCGCCACTTCATAAATGGAACTCTGAGCAGACCTTCTCTCGGCTGAAGATGCCCAGGATGTGTAGAGCCTGTCTTTCAGCACATCCACATAAAAAGAACTGAGATCGACCACGGAGAAATTGTGGACCAGATGATAGATCTTGTAGAATTCATACTCTTCGTATGCTCTTGTCGTCCTTTGGATCAGTTGACTCAGCCTGTGCATTATCCATTTGTCTATTTCCAGCCTCTCTTCGTAGGAAACCGAGTGCTCAGCAGGGATGAAATCGTAGAGATTGCCCAGAAGAAATCTGAATGTGTACCGAATCTTCTTATAGGCATCCCTGATTCTCTCGAGAATCTCTTCTGATATCTTAATGTCCGAGAAACAGTTCGAACTGGATACCCACAGTCTAAGAACGTCGGCTCCATCTTTTTCAGTGATGTCAAGCGGCGAAATCACGTTCCCCAAAGACTTGTGCATTGCCTTTCCATCCGAATCGACCACAAACCCTGTGGTTACGACTGTCTTGTAAGGTGCTTCGTTATCCAGGCCTATTCCAATCATCAAGGACGTGTTGAACCAGCCTCTATGCTGGTCTGACCCTTCGAGATAGAGATCACATGGTCTTTCACTCTCTTTCAAGACCACACGATGACTTGCTCCAGAATCAAACCATACGTCGAGGATATCTGTCTCTTTTCTGAACTCTTTCGCCTTGCATTTAGGACAGGAGAAGTCTTCGGGAAGAAATTCGCGTGCCGGCCGTTCGTACCATACGTCAGACCCATGCGCGCTCACCTGTTCGGCGACTCGATCGATAAGCTCGGGCTCGAGCACTGCCTCCCCACAATTCTCACAGTAAAACGCTGGTATACCGACTCCCCAAGCTTTTTGGCGTGAGAGACACCAGTCAGGCCTGGTTTCAACAGCACTGCTTATCCGGTTCAGACTCTCACCGGGCACCCACCTCACATCCTTTATGGCGTTAAGTGCTCGCTCCCGGTGATCCGTGTGGTCCACATTCATAAACCACTGCGTTGTAGTCCTGAAGACAAGAGGAGTTTTGCACCTCCAGCAGTGTGGATACGAGTGTCTGACCCTGCTGACTTTGAGTAGTCTGGCCCGTCTCTTCAGCTCTTCAATGACCTTCTTGTCTCCTTCTGCCAGATCCATCCCCGCGAACTGCCCCGCGTCCTGCGTGAATTTTCCATCTTCGTCAACAGGACACAACACTTCGAGTCCGTATTCTGCTCCAATGTCAAAGTCTTCCTTACCATGGCCGGGTGCCACGTGGACGACTCCAGTCCCTGTGTCGAGTGTGACGAAATCTCCCAGGATTCCCACAGAGTCTCTCTCAAAGATCGGATGACTGAATTTCGTTCCCTCAATGTCACTTCCCTTCACCTTTCTTACTACTTTGTAGCCGCCGAAGCCCAGTTCAGAAAAATCGGCATTGAGGAGCTCTTCTGCAAGAACGTAGTAGTCTCCGCATGCTTCTGCGATTGCGTAATCACAGTCAGGATGGAATGCCAGCGCAAGATTTGCCGGAATTGTCCATGGAGTTGTAGTCCAGACAAGAGCGTAGCAGCGTTCACCTGGTAAGACTCTACCCTCTACTTTGAAAATCCCCCGAGAGTCTTCCTTCAACGGAAATCTTATCCAGAGCGAGTAAGACTCCTTCTCAGCATACTCTATCTCTGCAAGCGCCAGTGCGGTCCTGCACTGTGTGCACCAGTGAATCGGCCTCAATCCTCTGTAGATGTACCCTTTCGCCACGAGCCTGGAGAACACTCTGAGGACGGAAGCTTCATACTCTTTGGACATTGTGAGGTAAGGCTGATTCCATGCTGCCCTCACCCCCAGTCTTTTGAACTGCTCTCTCTGGACTTCCACAAAATGGGAGGCAAATTCTCTACATTTCTTCCTGATTTCGCCATGCGATAGATTCTTATGTCTCTGTGTTATCTCTCTCTCAATCGGCAACCCATGATTATCCCAGCCGGGGATGAATTCCACTCTATACCCCTGCATTCTCTTATACCTACATACGATGTCCTTCAGAATCTTATTGAGAGCATGCCCTAAGTGAATGCTTTCGTTGGAGTATGGTGGACCATCATGGAATGTGAATACTCCCTTGGGCGAGACCTTTCTCAGAGTCTCTCCGTATATCTCCATAGATTCCCACAGAGATTGGATCTCTAACTCTTTCTTCGAAAGATTGCCCTTCATGGGAAAGTCCGTCCTCGGAAGATTGATGGTCTCTTTGTACATACGCTTCGATCAGTTCTTCAATATAACGATTCCCCACCCATTGTCAACCCTTGTCTACTCCACGCTTTCCGTCTCTCTTATTGCGATTCCCCGCTTCTTCAGTTCCTCAACGAACTCCTCAGGCGGCACTGAAAGTTCCTGGGGTACAACTCCTTTCGGTTCTATTCTTCCACTGGCAAGCATCTGCGCAATTATGGAAGCAGGAAAGCCCGTCGTGCGCATCATAGCAGTCAACTGAGTTTTCTCATCGTAATAGTCTGTGAGCTCGTAGACCAACGTGCATGCTTTGCCTTTCATCGTACCGACCACGGTGACTCTCAGTAACACGAGGTCTTTTCCATTCGCTGGCAGGTTCTTCGAGAGCAGCTCTGAGAAGAGGTCCACCGGGCGAATGAGCACTCCTCCCACCTCAATGGATTCAGAAGAAGCCATCCCCAGCTGGATCATTGCCCTTATGAGCTCACAGTGACCTGCGTAGCGAACAGTCTTGTAATCGAGATTCGCTATTCTCTCCCTCATGGTCTGTGGGAGAGTGGATGCTCCGCCCGAAGTGTAGAAGGCTTCCAGTTCGCCTATGGGGCCAGGAAAAGTGATCCTCTCGAGCCCGTCAAGCGCATCCACTTCTTTGATCTTTCCATCACGCAATATCGAAGCCTTTTCTGTGTACTCGTTTATCAGTCCCCTGGGTGAAAACACTATGGCATAGTTGAGGGGAGGTATGGGGTCTTGGGGAAGACCGCCCCCTCGTATGGATACATCTTCTATCGCTTCCATTCGATGTGCGGCGAGCGATACAAGAATGCTTGGAATGCCAGGAGCAAGACCACAATCCGGGATCGCCGTAATGCCGCGCTCAAGGGCCTGGTCGTGAAGCTGAAGCTGCTGGCGAACCACATTGTTGCTGCCCCCGAGGTCACACATGTTTACGCCCACTGCAATTGAGCATTTGGTGAGTAGCCCATTATATGAGTAATCTACCGAACTCAGCACCGAATCACATCCAGCCATTAGCCTCTTTGTACCTTCCACATCCTGAACATCCAGCCTTTCGGGCCTGACCTTCCCATGCCCCAATTCAGCAATCCTCTTGGCCTTATAGAAGTCGAGGTCGGCGACAACTATCTCGTCGACGCCAGCGCTCCTCGCCAAATCATAGACCGCGGCGGTTCCCATCATGCCTGCACCAAGGACTAGAATTCTCACAGCCCGTGTGTATAAACTTGGCCCCGATTTGTCAACAATAGAACCCGAGACCTTCATCCTGGGCATGGGCATTAAGAGTTGCTGCTGAGCACAGATGGCTCCTTCGCCACTTTCTTTCGTGCGGACTTCACTTCTCAGCCTGTGATCTCGCGTTTCTGGTCTGGCACCTGCATTCTTGACATATTTTGTCTTTGCCTCTATGATGAAGAGAATGAGACAGGACGCCCTGCTAAAGAAGGCCCTTATCGTATTCCTCTCCATTGTTGGAGCCATCTTCGCGGGTGCGTTCGTATTCAACTTTGCTCTCATGCCCTGGTTTGTCAAACGGGGTAAGGAGGTAGAAGTCCCAGAAGTAGTAGGGAAGACCCTTCAAGAAGCAGAAAGAATACTCTCTGAGTCGAAACTGAGTTACCACGTTGAATCACGGATATACGACCCGCTCATACCAGAAGGATTCATAGCCAGGCAGATACCGGTTCCTGGCATACGGGTCAAAGAGTGGAAGCGAATGTCTCTCGTGATTAGCTCAGGACCTCAGCTTGTCAAAGTTCCCGACCTGGCTGGGGCCAGACTCGAGCAGGCCGAACGGCTAGTCAATCTTACCGGCCTGAAGATTGGACAAGTGCTGTGGATCTACTCGGACACAATTCCACAGGGCGATGTAGTCGCGTCTCATCCGACTTCAGGTGAGCAACTTGGTCTGGGAAGGCAGATTGACCTGATTGTGAGCAAGGGGCGGGCGAAGGTCCGTTTTTCTATGCCGAGCTTGCTTGGTCTGTCCATTGGAGAAGCGAAGATGTTGATAGAGACGAAGGCCCTCGTGCTTGGGGAAGTCAAAGCCATAGACACGGAGGGGGTAGAGGAAGATGTCGTACTGCTTCAGGGACCTCAACCTGGGGAGTTTGTGGAAGAGGGTGACACAGTGGAGCTTGGAATAAGCTCGCCTTCTGAGAAGCCATAGGATAAGTATGAAAAAGCTTCTGCTCATTTCGCCGTTCTTTAGTGAGAACGTGGAGAAACCGACTGAGAAACCGTTCCTCTTCCCACCGCTCAACCTCCCTATAGTGGCTTCCTTGACGCCTGAATACTACGAGGTAGAGATCGTGGACGAAAATGTTCAGGAAATAGACTACAATAAGGCCGCTGACCTGGTCGGAATCACTTCGATGACTGCGCAGGCTCCCAAAGCATACAGGATCGCAGACAGGTGGAGAGAGAGGGGCGTCAAAGTGGTGCTCGGAGGAATTCATCCCACAGCACTCCCGCATGAAGCCATCGAACATGCCGATGCAGTGGTCCTTGGCGAAGTCGAGAATGTCTGGAGCAGAGTAATTCGTGACCTGGACAACAATAGACTGAGGAAATTCTATTGCTCTCCTCGGATGCCTCATTTGAGAAAGCTTCCCAGTCCGCGCCTTGACCTGCTCAAATCTGATCGGTACATAATCGACAATATCATACAGATCTTCAGAGGCTGCCCTTTCAATTGCAGATTCTGTTCTGTGACCAATTTCTTCGGCAACACCTACAGATACAGACCTGTAGACGATGTCGTAAGGGAGATAGAGTCAAGAATCGGCACGACCAGAAAGTCCAGGTTTTTCGGATTCCTGGATGACAACATAGGTGGTCTTCCGCACTACTCAAAGGAACTGTTTAGAAGGCTCATTCCACTCAACATCATGTGGGGAGGACAGGCAAGTCTCACCATATCCAAGGATCGGGAGCTCCTGCGGATATTCGAAAAGAGCAGATGCAAAGCTCTATTCATCGGGTTAGAATCAATGTCTCAGACTGCTCTCGACGAATCAAACAAAGGATTCTTGAAGGTCTCCCAATTCAAGGACGCAATAAAGATCATTCATGATTACGGGATAAGTATAGAGGGCGCCTTCATCTTCGGATTTGACAATGATGACTCCGCGGTATTCGAAAAAACGGTGGATTTTGCAGATCGTATTGGAGTCGATGCTGCCCAGTTTGGCATTCTCACTCCTTTCCCGGGCACTGTACTCTGGAGAAAACTCTCAGCGGAAAACAGGCTCTTATCTAAAGACTGGTCCAAATATACGATAGGGCACGTGGTGTTTCGCCCCAAGAAGATGAGTCCTGAACAGCTTCAAGAGGGCTCAGATTGGGCATGGCGGGAATTCTATTCAATACGCAGGATCGCGAAGAGGTTCACGCGATCATTCCACTGGGGTTTTAAGTCAGCAATACCGATCCTAATTTTTCAGTTCGCATACAGAAGTCTGCTCAAGGCACGAACAAACTCATCACATTGATTCCTGAAAGGAAGTGTCTCATAGACTATCACGTACATCCCTACTATTCGCTCGATGCCGAGGGAACCGTGGATGAGTATTGCCAGAGAGCGATTTCTCTTGGACTTTCAGAGATAGGGTTCACGCCGCATCTCGAACTGGACGTCCGCAGAAGAGCCCTTGACGACAAAGTGAGAGTGGGCGGACGCATCGTATCGATGAGATCAGGTTGGTTGTCGACTTTTGCAGAAGATGTGGAAAGAGCACGGGAGAGATATCCAATTGAGACGAGAGTGGGAGTGGAAATTGGCTATGATGAAGAAATGGAGGAAGAAATCGAAGAAATATTGGATAAACACTCATTTGACTTCTGTCTAGGCGCCATCCACTGTCTCGACCACGTAGCGATAACCGACCGGAGGGAATACGAACTCTACTATCGAAACAGACTTCCAGAGGAAGTTCTACACGGCTATTTCTCAGTGTTGAAAAAAGCAATAGCTTCACAGCTCTTCGATGGAATCGCACATTTTGACGTGTATAAGAAATACGGCCTCAAATACTACGGAAATGTGATCGCGGAGCTTGAGGACCGATTCATTGAAGATGCATTGGATTGTGTGGTGACTCATGACATCGCATTGGAGATAAATACGAGCGGACTCAGGACCATCGGGAGTCCTTACCCATCCGAATCCATACTCAGATTGGCCAAGAAAATGGGAGTGAGCAGGGTGATGATTGGCTCTGACTGTCACAAGCTCGCTCATCTTGGCTGCGGACTTGAGGGCGCACTTGAGCTCGTGCAAACCTTAGGATTTGCGCTTTGTGGATGGAAAAATCGGGAGGCCTACAGGATCGAAGATGGAGTGGAGTGAGTCTGCTGAAGGACTAACCAGAAGTGTAGGCTCTTTTTCCATAGCCACTCTGGTGTCCCGAACCCTGGGACTCGCACGGGAGGTGGTGTTTGCGTATCTCTTCGGTGCCGGGAAAGCCACAGATGCTTTCTTTGTCGCTTTCCGAATACCGAACCTACTGAGAGACCTCTTCGCAGAAGGCGGCCTTTCTGCAGCGTTTGTGCCCACCTTTACAGGATACTTGAGCAAAGAGGGCAGGTCTGAGGCTTACAGGCTCGCCTATATCATGGTCAACCTGGTGCTTATCGTTGTCGGTGGCATAGTCCTCATAGGTATACTCGCCGCTCCCTATCTAGTGAAGGGCATCGCCTACGGTTTCGGTGGCGTACCTGGGAAAGTAGCGCTGACGGTGATGATGACGAGGTTGCTCTTCCCTTTCCTTCTCCTCATATCCCTGGCTGCACTGGTCATGGGGATACTCAATTCAATGAAACACTTCTTCACACCAGCCATTGCACCCGCCGGATTCAACCTCTCAATCATCGCCGCTGGTTTTGCGATAGCTCCTCTGATGCCAAGAGTAGGCCTCGATCCTATCATCGGAATGGCCTTTGGTGCAGTAATTGGCGGAGTGCTGCAACTAGGAATTCAGATCCCTCTTCTCTTGAAGGAAGGCCTAAGGTACCGCCCTATTCTCGACTTGAAGCATCCAGGATTGAGAGAGATCAGTACCCTCTTCTTCCCGGTCACTTTCGGCCTTATGGCTTCCAAGGTGAACATGGGAGTAAATACATTCCTCGCCTCCCTACTCGAAGAGAGAACAGTGAGTTACCTCACATACTCCTACAGAATTATGAATTTTCCTCTGGGCGTTTTTGGAATTGCCGTGGCCACAGTAGCCCTACCCTCACTTTCACAAGCCGCTGCACAGGCCAATATGGATGAGTTGAAGAGCACTTTAAGAAGAGGTCTTCGATTATCACTCTTTCTGATGATACCATCCTCGATCTTCCTCATATTCCTATCCCAACCGGTCACAGCAATCATCTATCAACATGGCCAATTTACGGAGCGGCACACTGCGAGCACCGCGCAAGCCCTCGTCCTCTACTCGCTGGGGTTGTGGGCTCTCGCCTGTGTCAGACTGCTGGCGTACTGCTTTTACTCTCTTAAGGATGCAAGGACTCCGATGAAGATAAGCTTTGTAGCTGTGGGTGCCAACATACTGCTTAATCTATCTCTCATGCATGAAATAGGATTCAGGGCCTTTGCGCTCTCAGCATCCTCGGCCGCCATGCTCAATATGATTCTCCTGTGGCATGCGTTGAGAAGGAGAATAGGTGGATTAGAGGGTGCTGGGCTTGCCCTTTTCTCTACGAAAGTGCTGGTAGCAGCCTTGGGTATGGGATTCTGTGCCACTATTACCTTTCACCTATTCTCTTCCAATGTAGGATTTGTCGCAAGTACGCTCTTGGGAGCAGCAACGTTTTTCATAATATCGCGATTCTGGGGGCTTCCTGAAGGAGAGGTCATCGGGAGGCTCCTCCTAAGATCTGGGGGAATGTGGAAGCAAAGAAGATAATCGAGGCATTGCTTTTTTGCTCAAAAGATCCAATTCCGTTGAGGAGACTAAGAAGACTCTTGCCAAAGGAGACCCCGATTTCCATTCGAAATGCTCTCAGCGAACTACGCCATGAGTACGAACGGGAAACGCGCAGCTTCCAACTCATAGAAGTAGCTGGAGGGTATCAACTTACTACCAGACCAGAATATATAAAGGTCATAACCAGATTTTTCCGAAAGAGGAGGCCCAGGCTTTCTCTTCCTGCCCTCGAGACAGTCACAATAATAGCGTACAAGCAGCCAGTTACGAGGGCAGAAATCGAGAAGATCAGGGGAGTGGGAGTCGAAGGAGTCCTGGACACGCTTCTCGATAGAAACCTCGTAAAGATAGCCGGACGTGCGAAGAAACCAGGTGCCCCACTTCTCTACAGGACTACGAGGGAGTTTCTCAGATACTTCGGTTTGAGGTCTCTCAGCGATCTACCGAAATTTGAGCTGCTGAGTAAGAGAGAAGTCAGCCTCGATCTATTGGATGGCCCAGACTGAGATGTTCTCCAGAGTAAGCATAATAGGTGCAGGAAGGGTCGGGACAGCCATTGCGCTTTCTCTCAAGAATGCTGGATTCGAAATAGTCGGAGTGGCGAGTAGACGATTAACAGAGGCGGCGAAGCTCGCTCAAAAGGTCGCCTGTCCTCAGTTCAGTGAAAACGTACGTGACGTCATCGCTCATTCTGACATCATCTTCATCACCACTCCGGATCACGAAATCGCCGGAGTTTCTGAGAAAATTGCATCATACATCCGCAAGGGCGTGCTCCTCATCCATACTTCTGGTGCGCTATCATCCGAAGTATTGAAGCCAGCAAGGGCCCACGGGGTTCTATGTTTGTCAATGCATCCTTGCCAGAGCTTCAGCGATGTCCACACTGCACCCGAAAGACTCACTGGTTCTTACTTCTGTCTTGAAGGCACTGCTGAAGCGGTGAGAAAGGGAAAGCTTCTGGCCAAAAGGATGAGATGTCCCAGCTTCACTCTCAGAGCCAAGGAGAAGATGATCTATCATATCGCATGTTCGGTTGCCTCCAATTATCTGGTAGTGCTCGTCGAACGGGCTCTATCGGCCTTCGAAACGATTGGAGTGAACCGAAGTAAGGCTTCTGAGATCATCCTACCTCTTCTCAAAGGTACGGTACGGAACATGGAGATGTCAGGTGTAGAGGGTGCCCTGACCGGGCCAATTGAGCGAGGAGAACATACAACGCTGGAAGAGGAAATGCGAGTCCTTGAGAGAGAAATTCCTGAATTGAGAAACATATATTCAACTCTCGGGAAGGAGGCGATCAAAATCGCGGTCAAAAAGGGGAAGCTGGACGCTGAGGCTGAGCGTAAGCTATTCAAAATCATTAAATAGCTACACGGGCCATTGAGGTCAAGGAGGATAAGATGCGAACTTTCATTATCTGCCTGAGTGCAATGGTATCGCTGAGTGTACATGCCACTCAATTCCGTGGCGGTGATAACATAGTGGTTCGAAGTGACGAGGTGATCGAGGACGATCTCTTCGCCGGAGCTCAGAGGCTCACAATTCTGGGAACAGTTGATGGTGATCTGATCGCCGGAGGGAAGAACATCGATGTTGACGGCGAAGTCTGGGGAGACATGATCGCAGGTGCAGAAATCATATCAATAACAGGCCGCATAGATGACGACATCAGAGTCGCAGCCAGAGAGATAGTGAATTCGGGTACCGTGGGATCGAATGCTCTCTGTTTCTGTCAGAACCTGAGGCTCACAGGTCAATCTCAGATTGGAAGAGACCTGACTGTGTATGCAGGTGAGGCTCTCATAGAAGGAGATATCGGAGGAACACTAAGTGGAGCAACGAGTTCTATGAGAATCGCGGGCAGGATCAGTGGTGACGTGGAAATAAGCACAGGCTCGCTCCTCATTCTTCCCTCGTCCGAGATCATGGGAGACCTCATATACACGAGTTCGAAACAGGCCGAGATACTGGAGGGTTCCCAGGTCCGCGGCCAGGTAGTTCACAGAGTCAAAGAGAAAACCCCAATCGAATGCAGGGTTTCCAAGTTTCGGCAATTGGGAAAGATACTTCACTGGCTGAAATGGATGTTCAGAATCGTCCACTTCGTCGCTTTACTCATTGTTGGACTCGTATTTGTGGCTCTTGCTACTACACTATCGAAAGATACAGCAGACACGATCAGAAATTCGCCGTGGAGATGCCTGGGATTAGGACTACTGGCACTAATTGTGGTTCCGCTGGCGGTCTTCATCGTGAGCCTGACAGGTATAGGAATACCACTCGGGATAATAGCCATGTTCCTCTACCTGATTTTCCTCTATCTCAGCTCGATTGTCTTCGCCATATTCATAGGAAGATCGCTCTTTCGTCTATTCGGCGGAGAGACATCCTCATACCTGGCACTCATTATCGGAATTATCTGCCTTTTCTTCCTGGCACTGATTCCCTACGCAGGTTGGGTAATTCACTTCGTCGTGATTCTCTTCGGATTTGGGGCGATTCTCTTGACTGTTCACAGAAAGCGCAAGGAATTGAGGAAGAAGGAAGTGGTATAGATTACTACCTGAATGGTGTGAGACAGACCTGCACGGAATGAATCTTGTGCATGTGGAACCGAGCTCTTCGGTTCCGAGCACCTCGCAGATGGGGAGGACTGAAGAATACGTCTCAAATTGCGAATACGAGACGTATTATGGGAAGTTGAACAACCTGCGTTCGACAATTGCGGCAAGCTTACCTATAAGCAGTGCTATGCGAATTCTTGACGTGGCCACTGGCGAAGGATTCTTTGCCATAGAAGTTGCCAAATATTACCGCAATCTGAAGATCACAGGCGTCGATATCTCTCGCAGCAGTGTCCGAAATGCCAAGAAGAACGTGAAGAGGGAAGGACTGGGAGAAAGGGTAGAGATTGTGGAAGCAGAGACGACCCGGATGAATTTCGAGAGAGCAGAATTCGATATGGCAATCAACTTCACCGGATTGGAAGATATTCACATGACAAGAGGTAGAGTGGGCGTTCAGGAGACGTTCTTCGAGGTGAACAGGGTACTGAAACCTAAGAGCCACTTCTGTCTCGTGGTCATGCCCCCAGAGGAGATGGAGACAGAAGCCGAGAAGATAGAAGTGGCTCTCTTCTCCTACATCTGTGATGCAACGTGGTTCACTCTTCGAGAGTATGAAGAGATGCTCGAAAAGGCTGAATTCAGAGTAGTCAGCGTCAGGAAGCATTACACGGGTAAGAAGCTGACCCCTCAGCAGGCGAAGTCTGAGATCAGATTCGCCTGCAAGAACGTGCCGCGAACCTACGGCATCGAGACGCCATCTTTTCAAGAAATCTGGGCAAAATTCGGCGAAACCATTCGAGAACATGGGTTAGGTCATTACTCTAAAGTTGTATCGGTAGTCGCGCAAAAGAGCGGAGAGGTCGGTAACTGAGGATCTCACACAACACAGTCTCGGAAAAATCCAATCTGCGGGCACGAAGACCTGGAATTCTCGATCTCGCCTTTCCCCTCTGAATCAACCATTTGCTGTTGTATTTCCCGTCTGAATTTGGTATACTCGTGGCGACAAGAGGAGTGTTTTCCAATGAAACCTATCTACCTCGATTATAACGCTACCACTCCCATTGATTCAGAAGTTGCTGACGCAATGAGGCCTTACCTCACGGAGCATTTTGGAAACCCGTCGAGTACTCACTGGTATGGGATTCAGACCAAGAAAGCCATTGGGGAAGCGCGCTCTCAGGTAGCTCGCATGCTCAATTGTGAGCCGGATGAGATAATCTTCACCAGTGGTGGAAGCGAATCGAACAACTGCGCCATTAGAGGTTCAGCATTCGCCAATCGTCACAGAGGAAACCACGTTATTACTTCCACAATTGAGCATCCATCAGTGATCGAGGTCTGTAAGTATCTTGAGACAAGCGGCTTTCTGGTCACCTACATACCCGTGGATCCATTTGGGTTGGTGGACGTTTCAGCAGTAGAGGAAGCCATTACGCCGCAGACAGTTTTAATTACCATCATGCACGCCAATAACGAGGTGGGAACGATCGAGCCAATACGACAGATCTCTCAGCTTGCCAGACAACGTGGAATAGTAATGCATACTGACGCGGCACAGTCTGTTGGAAAAATCCCCAGCCATGTGGATGAATTGGGGGTGGACCTCCTTTCCATTGCAGGACATAAGCTTTATGCTCCGAAGGGAGTTGGTGCTCTCTATGTCCGCCACGGGACTCACCTACAGAAATTGATATTCGGTGCAGATCACGAACAGAACATGCGTGCGGGTACCGAAAACGTGCTGGGTATAGTGGGACGCGGGAAGGCTTGTGAGATTGCAGACCGG
>LRSK01000097.1 GCA_001563325.1 Candidatus Thorarchaeota archaeon SMTZ1-83 | reverse complement strand
AACAGACCCCTTCTGGGATTCTCGATCACCAGTATTAGAACTAGCATCACTATGACTGAACCTTGGCTGGTCCATATTGGAACGTCTTGTGCAAGGCCATCAAACCAAATCTGAGTCTGAAGCAAATGTAGGCAAACAAAGAGGACATTGATGACAACCATGGCCCAGTTATACTTGGTGAGTGAAGTTGTTGGCTTTGTCTTCTGTGTTATCAGATTCTTTTGGGCCCAGTAAATTGTAAACCAAACAACAAACTGATGGGCAAGATAAAAGGACCAAACTATGAACTGGGCAATTGCATCAGGTGAAGGAAGCTGCCAGTAGTACCATGCGGGTCCCTGGTCAGGACCCAAAATAAATCGGTCAAGCAATGGGCCAAAAAACCAGATTATGAAAGTAAATCCAAATGCGAATGCTATTCCACCTGCCCAAAGCACGTATGCTGCTCTGGATTTCTTCTGGTCTACTGCTGATTCTGAAACGATTGACTGATCCTCCGAAGTCATTTACTAGCCACCTCTTGCCTCAGGAGTGGCGCGTGCCTTCTCTGCGATAAATATCCTTCCCCAAGTAGCAATTCTTGAAAAAAGCGGAAGAGAAGGGATGTCTATCCCTTCTCCGGTAGAGAACTATCTTGTTGAGTATCGTCGAAAGAGTACAACTCCAATCAGAAGAAGCACTAATCCACTGACCAATACAATTCCCAAATTGCTCCAGATAGAGAGTGTAGTAACAGGAGCACCACGAAGGAACAGCGTCGTGATTGCCTCAGTTACGTAATTGCTCGGCATGAACCGGGAGATAGTTTCTGTCAAACCCCCAAGCGGCATAAAGGTTCCGAAGAACATCTGTGGCATTATGAAGATGAATGACAATCCACTGGCTATCTCAGCGGATTTGGAGATAGTAGCTGCTATCAGTCCAAAACCTACATTGACGAGGGAGAACGCCAGCAAGATGGCAAATGCGAAACCAAGCCCAGCGGCATCTGTTGCAGGTCTATATCCTATCAAGAAGGATGCCGCAAACACCAGAAACACCTGTACCACTGCAATGAGCATGTAGGAAATAACCTGACTAAGCATGAATTCGTGCGACTTGAGTGGGGTGGTGCCTAGTCTTTTCAGTAGCCCGCCATCTCGTTCTTCTGTCAATGATTGAGCGACAATCATTATCATGAAGATACTGGCGAATGCAAATATCCCTGGGGCCATGAAGTCCCATTGAGTGAAATAGCTGGCTTCAACTAGTGTTGGGCTTCCGATATCAACCGGAAGGTCCAGAGTAGTCGCATCATTTCCAAACATAGTCTTTAGCACGACCTGCTGAATCAGCGGCGGGATTGCACTACTTGCAATCATCGATCCGCTGTCAACATAGAGTTCTACAGTTGTATTGATCCAAGAGCTTCCGTCGAATGGGGAGTTCCAGTATGAAGTGCAGCTGTCACCAAAGCCTTCGGGAATCACGATGAATGCATCCATATTCCCCTGAAGCAGCTCGGATTGACCAGATGCGTTATCATCGAAGTATGTCACTGTGATCCCCTCCAGCTCGGTGAGGTTTCCCTCAAAGCTGTTTGTCCATTGAGGGTCTGTCGAAACTGCATCTAGGTTCAAAAGGCCTATGTCGAAGTTGGTCACTCCTCCCTGCCCCATGCCGCCAAAAGCCAGGCCAAATGTAGCGGTGACTATGATTGGAAATAGCAGCAACAGGAAAAGAACTGCAGGCTGTCTTGTGAACATCTTCATGTTCTTCTTTACTAGGGCTAGCGTTCGTCGTAGACTCATTTAGAATCCCTCCCTTAGCTTCTTTCCAGTGAGCTTGATGAACACCTCTTCGAGGTCCTCTGCATGATGTTCTTCCATCAGTTCTTTGGGACTGCCTAATGCTATCAGTTTGCCCTGGTCGATGATTCCAACCCTGTCGCAGAGCTCCTCAGCTTCTTCCATATAGTGGGTTGTTAGTATGATTGATTTGCCATTGCTCTTCAACTCCCTAATGAAGTCCCAGACGGCGCGTCTGGACACAGGGTCCATCGCTACAGTAGGCTCATCAAGGAGTGCCACCTTTGGATCGCTGATTAGAGCCATCAATGTGCTGACGCGGCGGATCATTCCTCCACTGTATTGACCAGCACGACGGTCTGCATCATCTTCCAATCCAATCTTCTTGAGCATGGTCTCCACTCTATCCTTGAGCACATCCTTGGGAACTTCATGGAGATCTCCCATGAGTTCGATGTTCTCCCTACCAGTAAGATGCTGGTAGAAGGCTGGCTCCTGAGGGCAGACTCCGATTATCTTTCGTACTTCATCAGCACCAAACACCACATCGTGATCTGCTACTGCTGCAACCCCATTAGTAGGCTCTAGCAGCGTGCTCAGAATATTGATTACAGTAGTCTTGCCTGCACCGTTGGGTCCAAGCAGACCAAAGAGTTCACCCCAACCAATCTCGAGGCTAAGGTCATCAACGGCTGTGACCTTCTCAAACCTCTTAGTCAGGTTCTCTATCTTTATCGCATGTTTAGATATTGTATTTGACATGGATAAACACACACATAGAACGTATATAATACCCAGATTCTTTTTGTCGGTCAAAGCAGTTTGCGCGGCAAACTCACTTTTCGTGTATTCTTCATGCATTAGCACACAAGATATATCGCCTAATGCACGCGATACTGCATGGTGCTTGAATGACTAAGGAAGAGATTTTGGCACAATTGAAGCAACTCGGCACAAGGTTTGAAGACCCCAAAATCCAGCGACGGTTTTAGGAATTCAACAAAACCCTCCAATTCATGTTTCCTGACATCGACACTCAGATGTACATGAAAATTGGAGATGCTGAGCTACTAGAGCTGGCTGAGGGGACTGTAGATGCTGAGATGACAGTGACTATGGACTCAACAGTTTTTCTTAAAATCATGGACAAGAGCGAGAGTCCAATGGCTGCATATCAAGCTGGGAAGCTCAAGACTAAGGGAGAAGTTCCAGATCTCCTCAAGCTACAGAAGTTGTTGCTGTAGATCCTGCGACATTCCCTGGTGAATTTTGAGGAGGTCACGATAATGAAGGTGTTAATCACTGCACCCTTCTCAGCGTCGGGATTGAAGATTCTTGAGAATGCAGGGTTAGAAGTTCATCATGAGAGCTGGCTTGAAACAGGCAAGCTCTACCTCGGGGATAAGCTCCTTAGTCCCATCAGAGACGGAGGCTACGATATTGTCATCGTTGAAGGTGATGAGGTGAAGGAGGAGGTCATTGAGGGAGCTGACTTGAAGATTATTGCGTCTGCGAGAGACAATCCCAACAACGTTTCAATCGCCGCAGCAAATGCCAAGGGTATTCCCGTGATTGCGGCACCTGGCCGAAACACAATTGCCGTTGCGGAATTGACTATAACTCTAATGCTGAGCCAAGCCAGACGTATTGTGGCAGCCGACCGTCTTCTGAGGAACGAGTTCATGGTGGATGACTATTCGGACTTCGCCCAGATGTACAGCACAACTAGAGGCTTTGAGCTTCATGGTCGCATTGTCGGGATAATCGGTCTTGGAAAGATTGGATATGAGGTGGCAAGACGACTACAGGCATTTGGAGTTGACATACTGGTCTATGACCCATATGCGTCTCAAGAAAGATTGAGCAAAGTGGGCGCGAAAGGGGTGTCATTGGATGACCTTCTCAGAAGTTCTGACATAGTGACAGTCCACTGTCCACCCACTGATGAAACCAAAGGAATGCTGGGCGCAGAGCAATTTGGTATGATGAAGAAGACCGCCATCTTCATCAACACCGCTCGTGCATCAATCACAGATGAGTATGCGCTTAGACAGGCACTGGAGTCAGGGACGATTGCAGGTGCCGGTCTGGATGTATTCTCAATGGAGCCAGTTGACTGCGATAATGAGTTTTTGGAATTAGACAACGTAACAGTGACGCCTCACATTGGGGGCAACACAGTCGATACAATCGAACGCCAGTCAATAATGATAGCAAAGGACATTCAGGCACTGCTTGAAGGAGGTAGTCCAGTAAACATCCTGAACCCTGAAGTTCTCAATAAAGAGGTGAGCTAAAATGCCTGTAGCGGCGATAGATGCTGGTACAACTGGCGTGCGATGCATGATTGTTGGAAAACAAGGCGAAGTTCTGGGTCTTGGAAGGAGGAAATGGAGCTACAAGACTCCCGCGTTTCTTGAGATCGCAAAAGAGTTCGACCCTTCTCATTTCTGGGATTTGATATGTGCCGTGACCAAGGAAGCAGTGAAAGCATCTGGAATATCCCTCTCAAAAATTGAGAGCGTGGCTACTACCAGTCAGCGCCATGGCATAGTGTTTCTTAATGCTGATGGGAATGAGCTTTACAGCGGTCCAAATATAGATGCACGAGGCGCAATGTCTCAATATGTCATCGAAGAGGCTCTTGGGAAGAGGTTCCTGGAGGTCACCGGTTGCTGGCCTCCCATGATGTTCACTCCCGCAAGACTTGCATGGTTCGAGGAGGAGGAGCCTGAGATTCATGAGGCGGTGGCTCATATTCTTCCAATCAATGACTGGATTACTTTTAGACTGAGTGGAGAGTATGTCACAGAGCCATCCTCTGCCAGTGCCACCGGATTCTATGATATTAAAAACCAAAAGTGGAGTGAAGAGATATCCTCAGCACTAGGTCTTGATAAAGCAATCCTTCCAAGCTTGAAGAGGGCTGGGGAAGTTGTTGGGAGTGTCGCTCCCAAAGCAGCTTTGGACTCTGGACTTCCTGAAGGCCTATCTGTAATTCAAGGTGGTACTGATACGCATTGTGCTCTTCTTGCCGCACAGGCTGGCCCTGGAGAAATCACGGTTATTGCAGGCAGTACAACTCCTGTGATGCTCACATTAGACAGCCATGTCTGTTCTTCTGAACAGAAACTCTGGTCTTCCTGTCATGTGTTGCCAGGTATGTGGACATTAGAGAGTAATGCCATGCTGACAGGGGCCTACATCGAATGGGTTATAGGGCTATTATGTGAGCTTTCTGATGATCCTGATAGATGTAGAAAGAAGACATTTCATAGTCTACCTGAGATACTGAAGGACGTTCCCCCAGGAAGCAATGAGGCTTTTGCTGGGCTAGGACCCAGAATCATGGACTCAAACCGGATGGCCGACATACCGTTAGCTCGGCTTCATTTTCCACAACCGGCGTTACCCCAGGTCAAACCTCTTGACTCTGCGAGCTTGATTCACGCAGTTCTAGAGAACATCGCTTTTGCAGTACGTGGTAACATAGAGCAATTGCAGGAGTTTGAAAATCCACCTGTTGTAAAGGCCATTGGTGGTATCTCTAGGTCGCAGGTATGGCGACAGATTCTTAGTAATGCCATTGGAAAGCCAATCATGAATCCTAAGCAGTTCGAAGGCAGCATGATTGGAGCTGCGATTTGTGCTGCAGTCGGAGTAGACTGGTATCCCAATCTAAAGAAGGCTTCAGAAGCAATGGTCACTTGGCAACCAAAAATTGAACCTGATGAAAGAGCGACTGAGTATGAATTCTACTACTCCCGCTGGAAAGAGATATGGAATCTAGGAAGTGACGAATAATGTATGAGAAGGAGAAAGAGGAGCTTCTAGCAGCGTGCGGTGAGATGATTAGAGAGAACCTTGTCATCATCTCAGCTGGTAATGCGAGCATTCGAGTGAATGATGAACACGCCATAATCACACCAAGTTCTGTTCCTTATGCCACGATGACCTTAGATGATATAGTCGTGGTCAATATGGATGGTGACGTCGTAGAAGCTGACCGGAACGCTAGTGTTGAGACTCCAACGCACCTTGAGATATACAGACAGCGGGATGATGCGAATGCTGTTGTTCACTCACATAGCATCTACGCCACCGCACTTGCTGTGCTTCAGAGACCCCTGCCTCCAATTCTAGACGAGGTTGTACCAAAATTGGGAGGCGAGATTCGTGTGACCTCCTATGCAATGCCTGGGACAAAGGATTTGGCAAAGAATGTTGTTGAAGCCATGGACCGGAGAAGTGCAGTTCTTGTTGCCAATCATGGTGCAGTGACCTGTGGGAACACTATCAGAAAGGCTCTGAATAATGCCATTCTTCTCGAGCGAACATGCCGAATCTATCTGCTTGCCCTCAGGGCTGGTGAGCCCATTCCGCTTCCGGAGGACGTTGTTGAGGACGAGGAAGATCTGTGGGAGATCATG
>LRSK01000096.1 GCA_001563325.1 Candidatus Thorarchaeota archaeon SMTZ1-83 | reverse complement strand
TGATCGGAAGACTTGAGATGACCAGGTAATGTCCTGCTGTCTTCAGTCGTATCTGAGCATCATCTGCGTTATGGGGATGTTCAAAGCTACCAGTGTCCTCCTCATTCTCGACCTCCCAAGTGACATCTAGCCAAGATTCACTGTTCACGTTTGTGTCAGTACTCTTGCTTAGCAGGCAGTAGTCCCAAGTATCGTCTAGTCGGAATATCTGCAGACTGCATTCATTTGGCACAAGTGTTGTGCTTCCACCTACATCTGTCCTGCGTGTGGTTTCAACACTGATGTAATGACCTGATGTGCCTACTTCTACGATTGCACCTCCAGATAGATGAACATCATCATTTCCAGTGTTGCGAGAGAACCCGCTGGAGTAGGATCCGGCTACGGGCACATCGTTGACGGTAATCCTGGCCTCGTAACCGTTGCGTGAATTAGCATCTGTAGTAGCATGAATGGAATAAAGGACAAGATAGTGTCCCACCTCTGAACAGGCAATGTCATAGTCATTGGTCTGCTGTGTATAGATGCTACTTGCAGATATCTCGTTGTTGAATGGGACACCGAACCAGCTGTCGACCGTATTATAGATGTCATGCGTTCCAGAGGTGTCGGTCCAGATGCCGACTTTGACGGTGGCACTGCCACCGCCCGTGTTCTCTTCTGTAATGTTGAGGTATGAGCTATCTAATGTCGTACCTTGGGCGCTGGCAAAGTCTGTTTCTGTGCCCTTGTCAGAAGATGAATCTACATTGCTCGAGCTGCTGTCTACGTCATTCTCAGTGTTAGTGGGCGGCGGATCCTTATTCGCCTCCTGAAGTGTGTCAAACACTGAATCTGGTCCTGCCTGTTGATTTGCGAACACATTGTGAGTGCCGGCGTCAGCCGAACTGTCAACGTCTGAAGTATCTATATCGACAAAGTCCTGTACATCGGCGGAAGGGATGAAGTAGTCGTCGTACGTTGGCAAGTCGAAACCTATGAATTGAGCGGGCTGAGAAGGGAAGAGCGGTGTTAGGCCCATCAAAAGCGCCACTAGACAGACTGCAACAGCCAAGTAACTCCTGGTCCTCCGGACAGAGATATTTCGATGCAAACTCGACTCTCCATATACGCATGTTCTCCACAGTTGCGCCTCCAATCCTAGCGAAACTCAAGTCCTGGTCAGATCTGAGCTCACCATCCGATGGGGCTCCGCAGAGGCATCTCGCGGCACAGCTTCTTCACTATCGAAACCTCTTCGGTTCTGTGGCTGCAATGCTACTCGTGTCCGATGTTATTTATCGATATTCTGTCTAGACTTGAAGAATAACGACATCCCGAATGCTGAGTATAGAGTATGATTCTTCAACCACATGTCGTGTTGAGAGTACGAAATCATCTCTTGGGGCGTCACCGAGACCTATCTGGAAAGACCTCCTTCCAGTCGGGGTGTTTCTTGAGGATTTTGAGTAGCGTCTGGAATCGCTCAGCTGAGAGCAATGCCATCTCTTCAAGATCAACTTCACTCATAGCTTCTAGTCGTTTGTAGGGCAGAGCTACTCTGACATGCTTGGGAAGTGCTTTGATTAGTTCGCGTTTCGTTGTCGGCCTTGAAACTTGCTGAAGTGCTTCAGGTATCACGGTAGCAGAGTCTTCAACATCAATCCTGTCTGTCCCTGCCTTTGTAGACATAGAACCAACGAGCTCCTCCAATTGGTCCCTAGTAAGTTTCGAGAGGTCTTCCAAGTCCTCTACTCCTAACTGTCTAAGCTCTTCCTCAAAGAAGAATTC
This sequence comes from Candidatus Thorarchaeota archaeon SMTZ1-83, assembly GCA_001563325.1. The sequence continues at coordinate 4,455 of LRSK01000096.1, read as the reverse complement.
CTTTACATGAGATGGGAGAGCTTGAATCCAGTCCTCTACCGTGACTGGGACGCTTCTTGTGAGTGACTTCTCAATCTCGTCTAGCTTGCTCAGGGCATCAGACATCATGCCGCCAATCCTTTCTCCCTGCTCTGTTGCAAAACCTGCAGGTTCTTTCGCTTTGTCTATTGTGGAATCTGAGAGTGCATCCTCTACTTGCCCTACAAAATCCTCAAGGGCCACCTCGTCAGATTTGTCGGCTGATTCATCTGAGTCTTCAGACTTCTTTTCCACTTCACAAGCCTCTTGCTCAGTGATGATTTACTCCACCGAGCTGCTCCTTGTGTCTGCCACCATATATCGATATTCCTTTCCAACGCGATGGATTCCTCTTCCAACAACCTGCGGCAATACTTCCTTTGTGATAGTACGCTTCTTCATTCGGGGAAACGTTAATAACCGTCATTCAATCCGAGGCTGAACGCGCAGAGCAGGAATGCTCGGTGACACCTTGTGTAATCGGGATGTCCCTATGAAATACGGCAGAGTAGCGGCAATAGCAGTAGTGCTAGCATTGATACTACTCAGTGTCGCCGCACAACCAGCAGCAGCCAACCCCGAAACTCGCAGAGATTCGCTGAGAGCGTATATTGATGACCACTATGATGCAGTCGAAGGCGGCTACCATCTCCCGACCTCGGATTTCTCACGAAATGAGCCCACATTTGCGGCTATCGCTATTCTGGACGATTTGAGAATTCTTGGTCTTCGGCCCCCCTTCAAGGCGCCTGAGGATTTCGTCAAGATGATTGAATTCACTATCGATCTTCAGCGCAACGTAACGGATGAGGAACATGGAGGGTTTGGAGAAAGCGCTTTTGGTGTCGTAGACCAGTATACTACCTACAATGCCGTCAATCTCTTCTATTTGCTCAGTTCTCAGGACGACATCCCTGGAATTAGTGGCAAGGCGATAAACGAAACAGCTGTCCTCACTTGGATCAACACTACTCAGACGACATCGGGAGGCTTCAGTAACCAACCAGGTGACTCTCCAGACATAGTTTCGACCTTCTATGCATTGCACACCGTGGACTCGGTGCTTGGTGATGTCCCCGGTGCCCTTGAAGACTGGTTGTTGAACGAAACAGCCACAATCGAATGGATAAGCAGTTGCAGAGAAGGTGATGCCTACAAGCTGAGTCCTACCTCCAGCATAGCAGGGGTCACGCCAACAGCTGCGGCCTTGATGTCCTTGAGCATCTTGGAGGCACTTCCATCTGCTTCGGAGATACAGAGTATAACGGACTGGGTTATAGCAAGGCAGGTGAAGACCTCAGATGGCGGAGGGTTCTTGGGAGGATTCGAGGAGAGTCTGAAGTCCAACGACACGAACGTTGCCAGCACATACTGGGCTCTTGAGGTCTTAGACCAATTCGGTGGGATAGAGAGCGTGAATGACAGTCTTGCAGCCAGGTTCATTATAGACAGTCAAGCGGTCGATGGCAGCTGGGGCCTCGTTCCGGGTATAGAAAAAGGTCGACTCTACTATGCATTCTATGCCATCAGGTCGCTGAGTCTTATAGGCCAGTTGGACATGCTGAATGAAGAGGACCCCAATAGTCCACCCCCACCGCTCTTTGATTGGAAGGTTGCCTTGATCATTGGAATCATTGCAGTGGCGGCCGTCGGAGGGTTCTTGTCCATCAGAATGGACTAGTGAACTTCAATAGGTTTATCTCAGGAGAGAGGAGGTAACCTCCAGGCAACGGTATGCATGCCGTTTCATTTGGTGCTCTACATGCCGAGTCCGGAGATAGATGAAGACAGCATTTCAAGATACAAAAGAGGCTTCGAATGGTTCTCTCACCTTGTGAAGGAGAAAGTATCTGGGAGACCCTGGCGTAGACTGGGAGTAATGTCGTTCTACGACGCACCTTATGCAGAAAGCAGCCGCCTTTACCTATCGCCCAAGCAAGTCATGCTCGCCATGGCAGGAGAAGCAAAGAAGAAGGAGCAGGGACTTGTATTTGTGGTGGATGCGCTTGAGAAGGGCGAGATGGGTCTTAGCACTCAACCCGGGTTTGACCAATTCATGGAGGAGTTTGATGATATATTTCCCGAGTCAGTCAAGCTCTACTTCGGTCCGAAGGACTCTGACCGCACTTGGTTGCATGAGTATCCTTCTTTGAAGATGCCAATAGAATGGCTTGTCAAAAGACCCAACATCTTTGCCCAAGTCCTATCAGACGCATCCCCTGTCGGAGAGAGGATAGGAGCAGGCGATGCGTCATTCGAAACAACCGAAGGAATGATTGAGGTGCTTGTGGAGAAGCTGGGTCCTCCATCATTGACAGAGGAAGTCATGGGGAAGCTACGAGACACTGAGAGGAGCGAATATGCCGGCGAAGCAGTTGGATTGATGACTGTTTTCGTCAGTCCTGCCACCGCTGTTTCGAGAGGTGTCAGGTACCTCGGGAAGTTCATGAGTCTAGTTCGCGACAGGAGAAAGCAAGAGGTCAAGGACGTCTACCAAGATTGGACTAACAGGGTCGTTGAGGGCTACTCCCAAGAGAATCTTGAGAAATTCTTCAGTCTAGATCCTGATCACAAATCCGGCCTCATTGAGGCAGTTTCGGACTATAAGCCAGTCCTACTCGTCCTCGAAACAAGAGGTACACTCTACGACCTGTTCCTCCCGTTGGTACTCCAACATCTTGTGGAAGAGATTGGTTACATCCCACCTCATAGGCGCCCCAGGAGGGAACCTGAGAGGGAGAAGAAAGACACCAAGAAGAAGCAGAGGGAGGAAACGTGGGAGGACGAGGGACTTGTCTACGAGGACATAGCGGCAATCAGCGAAAGCGACCTTCCCCCCGTAACTGACCAACTGATACAGGAAGTGATTGAACAGCAGGACCTGGAGATAGGTACAGACATCGAAGTCTCTCAGGAAGAGTTCGAAGGGAAACCGGAAACGATTCTTTTTCTTGACGCTGCCACGCACCTTTCCAAGTTCACAAACTCATTCAAGTTCGCATTGAACTTGCCGGAGAAGTACCCCAATATGTCAGTTGCAGCCTCCTTCTTCACCAATAGAGAGAAGATCTCCGAGGCTCTTCAGGAAGGGGTCTTGGACTACATGAGAGAAAGAGCTCTGGTATTTGATCTTCATCCGCACCTCTTCGACCTCGCAACGGCGAAAATGCCTGTATCACGGAAGGCATGGTTACTTGAAAAGCTGCAGGAAATGGAACGATTGCGCAGACAGGGAGGGGTCGCGTTCTTGGAGTATGACAGTATCAAGGAGGACAAATGGAAACTACATGTCGTAGAGAGACCTGAACCGGCAGCCATAGCGAAGCTGAGGTCTTGGTTCCAAAGACGATGAAAACTGCCATGTCCCGTAAGAGATAAATTCAGAGCACTTCATTCTGCAGGAGTACCCTTTTGGAGGGTGATGCACTTGAAAGAAGCCGACATGACTAAGGCAAGAGTCCTCGAGATAAAGAAAGGTAATGCCATAACACTCCCGGAGGAGTTCGTTGAAGGAATAAAGCTGCCATTCGGTCTCGCAATCCTTGTGATGAAGGACAAGAATGTGAAGCTCTATCCGATCGACAAGAAAGAAGTGATGTATCTCAAACTTGAGATTGAGAAGCTCAGCAAGAGCTTTCTAGAGATGTTAACAACCATCTTCATGAAGGCTGGTCTTGATGATATCTTATTTACAAGCGGCATTTGTCAAGCAGCTGACCAGTGCTACTATGAATGCTACTTCACACCGGACCAGTTGAGCATGGAGATCAAGGAGCTTGATGATCATCTGAATGGCATCGAGGGCGTTCAGAAGGTCGTGCTTCATCAAGTGGCAGTTGGGGAATAGATGCTCCCTCAATGCAGCTGATCCTACTCTGAACCTTGCAGCAGGTTTCCCAGAGAGCGTAGTATAGCTCCGCAAACCCGTATCACAATGGAAGTCGCGAGCACGATGTTAGGTCTGGCTGGTGTCTACGCATGCGGAAGCACTGATGGCCTGAGTCAGCAGCTCGAACGAATGTCCAGTGTTCTAGGGCATCGAGGGATGAGAAAGACCCACGAGTTCTCCTTCGATAATGGACATACGGCCTTGTTCTCATATCACATCCTGCACGGAGAAGGTTTCATCATATCGTCAAATAGCGACGGTGTGTTGGCAGTCGATGGGGTACAGAAACAAGCCGAAAGTGCCGACAGACTAATCGCGGCATTACATCCAGGTGCTGAATTCTCTCCAGACCTTGTCGGAGAGCTATCGCGCCTAAGAGGGGTCTCCGAGAGTCTTGTCCTCAGCATGGGGAGAAGAGGCTTCCGCGCCATCAGACTCCCATTTTCCATGAAACCCCTTCATATGCATTGGATTGATGAGACCCTAACGTTCTCGTCGGAGAAAAAGTGTCTGTGGACTCTAGGGATTGATGAGATTTCGGCGCTTCA
>LRSK01000095.1 GCA_001563325.1 Candidatus Thorarchaeota archaeon SMTZ1-83 | reverse complement strand
CTCTACTCTGTGGCTCAAGACCACAGACAAGGCTCAAACTCCCTATAGGGCGAAGATTCGAGGGCCCTGCTTCAACTCCTACTACTCACTGAAGCACCTTGTGCCAGGTGCCAAGTTTGCTGACTTCATTGTGATATTCGGAAGCCTTGATCCATACCCAGGGTGGTGGGACCGATGATGGGAGGTGTGGCATTGCAGATAGACTTCTTCGCATGGTTGCAGGGAATACCCAGCTGGCTCTATGGAGTCATCCAGTGGCTATTTGGCATTGTGAGCGCGATCTTCTACTGGGTCTGGGGAGTCTTCACATGGATATGGGCGGCACTCTTTGACCCGGCCAATTTCTTCTTCCTCTTCAAGGCAGTCTTATTTCCCGGTCTGATTTTCATTGTGCTTACTCTGATCTACTCAGTGTGGTGGACTCGTAAACTGTGGGGAAGAATCCAAGATAGACGAGGTCCGTTTCACCTTGGAAAATATGGAGGTCTCCAGCTGTTCGCGGATGCAATCAAGTTGGTGGCCAAGGAAACCATAATCCCTGACAGAGCCAAGCGTTGGATGTACCGGCTGCTCCCATCGCTGCTTCTTGTAATCGTGCTGCTTCCGTTTGCATTCATCCCATGGGATCCCATTTGGTACATCGCCGATCTGTCGGTCAGTCTAGTGTTGATTTTTGCCTTCTTGACAGCTGTACCTGTGATTGCCCTCCTCTCAGGCTGGATAAGCGGGTCGAAGTACACCCTGATTGGGGGCTTCAGGGCGGCGAACAATCAGTTCGCAAGCGAGATACCCATGATTATATCAACGATTGGCCCAGCGATGCTGGCCGGTTCGCTTAGCGTGATGGGGATCGCGCAGGCACAGGCGAATGTTTGGTATATCTTCCTTCTGCCAATCAATGTAGCGACATTCTTGGTTGCTGCCATTGCCTCTGTAGGGACATTTCCGTTTGACGCCCCTGTTGCGGACTCAGAAGTCATCTTTGGCTGGAGGACGGAGTTCTCTGGAATCTACTTTACCATGACGTACTTTGCCGAGTTTGCTGAGCAGATGCTCTACTCTGCTCTCATAGTCACCCTGTTTCTGGGAGGCTTTCAGGGTCCTGATTTCCTTCCAGGGAGTGTCATCTTCATCATAAAGTTCTTGGTAGTCTTCTTCTTCTTCGTGGTCGTTACGTCTTCGTTCCACAGACTAAGGCAAGACCAAATCGTGTACTTGTGTTGGAAGTACCTGCTGCCACTTTCAATACTGAACGTAGTGGTAGTCATGCTTGCCATTGCGAACTTCCCCTGGCTGGCAGGACTCCTTGCTCTTGGAGGTGGGTAGTCGATGGGGTTCTTCAGAAATCTTGGCGACATCTTCCAGATCCTCAGACACATTTTCAGGCAGGTCATGAAACGACCATTCACGTACTTCTATCCCTTTGAGGATCGAGAGTATCCAGAGCGGACAAGAGGAAGACACATCCATGTCCGCCAGAATTGCACCGCATGTGCCCAGTGCGTTAGGGCTTGTCCAGTCGTGGCTATTAGGATTGACAAGGAAGACAAGGTCTACGAGAAGGATGCTGCGCTCTACTTTGACTACACACGCTGCATCTTCTGTGGTCTCTGCGTTCAAGCCTGCCGCTTTGATGCTCTCTTCCACACTCCGATTATCGATATCAGTGAGGGTGAGAGAGAAGACCTTCTCTACGGGCCGGACAAGATAGAGACACTCGAAAGAGACCCACTGAGGTGGCGTGGGAGGGAGTTTAGGTAATGCAGACAATGCAGCTGCCATTTATGACCCTGTCACTTGTGGTCCTCTTCTTCGGAGGACTCCTAATCTATATCCTCCGCGGCCGCCTGCATGAGTCAGCAGGAAGAATCGCCGTTGGATTCTCATTTGTAGCGACAGCACTCATGGTTCCACCGTTCTATGAAGTGTTGGTTGGTGGAGTGTCCGTCACCGAGGCCGCTACTTGGTCGGCGGTCCTTGGCGAGTTTGGGCTTTATCTAGACGAGATTGCCTTCCCTATTACCTTCGCAGTCGTGGCCCTAGGATTCCTATCGGTGGTATATGCCGTCGGATACACAGAACACACTGAAAACAAGCCCACGTTCTTTGCAAATCATCTGTTCTTCCTGATGGGGATGCAGTGGGTCACACTAGCCACGAATCTGTTGGAGTTCTTCATTGCTTGGGAACTCATGCTCGTTCCCGCCTACTTTCTGATTCTCTTCTGGGGACTACCCGAAACCAAGAAACGCACTGCAATGAAGTTCTGGTTATACACGCAATCAGGCGCAGTCTGTATACTCATAGGGTTTGGTCTGCTGTATTTCTTCACTAGCACCTTTGAACTGTATGCGATAATCGCCATGATCCCCTCCCTCGTGGGTCAACTGGACCTGCTCAAGTTGATATTCATCCTACTGGCGGCAGGCTTTCTTGTGAAGATGGCGGTGTTCCCGATTCATTGGTGGCTACCTCCTGTACATGCTGAGGCCCCAACACCAATCTCCGTCTTGCTTTCTGGTGCAATGATTGAAACCGGAGCCTACGCCCTGGTTAGGTTCGGGATTATCACTCTTGGACCCGCCGCTGCCAGCCTTTCTTTCTGGGTCGGCCTTCTGGGTGTCATTACGATGTTCTATGGAGGATTCATGGCACTGGTTCAGAAGGACATCAAGAGACTCCTCGCATATTCTAGCGTGAGCCAGATGGGCTATGTCCTGTTTGCTTTGGGGATGATTACTACCTACGGGGTTTCTGGAGGTCTGTTCCATCTCATCAATCATGCTTTTTCAAAGGGACTCTTGTTTATGACCGCCGGTGCAGTGATTCATCAAACTCACTTGCGCGATGTCGATCTGATGGGTGGTCTATCGAACAAGATGCCTATCACTGCCTTCACAGCCGCTGTCGGTGCGTTGAGCATCGCGGGCAGCCCGCCGCTTTCGGGCTTCGCGAGTGAGTGGATGATGTTCCTTGGTGGTTTTCAAGCAGCCTTGATGGATGCAGGTGGAATAGCCCGTCCTGAGTTCTTCGTCCTCTCCATCTTGGCTGTTTCCAGCTCGATTGTAAGTGCTGGCTACATGCTTCGCTACTTATGGAAGGTCTTTCTCGGACCGCATCCGGACGCGCTGGAGGATGTCAAAGAGAGCTCCAGATGGATGACAGTACCGATGATCATCCTAGGATCTCTGATTGTGATCTTTGGAATATTCCCAGGACTGGCACTAGATGTCATCACTCCTGGCGTGCAAGCGATATCACAGATAATCCCATGAGGTGACACAGATGCTGCTTGGACTTCCCTATTGGCTTATCCTTGTACTCCCATTGGCTGGCTCACTCATAGTCCCAGTGATTGGACGTTTCAGTGAGAAGCTCAGAGACTGGTCTCCATCAATCTTCATGGGTATTGCAATGGTGCTCTGCTGGTCTTTACTTACAGAGATTGGGCATCCGACGCAACAGACAAGCTGGACATGGATTGAAGTACTTGGCCTCAACTTCGAGGTCCTCCTAGATCCTCTGTCAGTTGTGATGGGTGTCTTGTCCAGCACATTGTGCTTCCTTATCTACGTCTACAGTACAGAATACATGGCTCACGACGAAGATCGTGACAGATTCTACTTCCTGATGCTAGCCTTCGGCGGCGGGATGCTTACACTCGTGCTTAGCAACAATTTGCTTATCGCCTTCATCGGCTGGGAAATCATGGGCTTCTGTTCCTACGGTCTTATTGGGTTCTGGAATGACAAGAGGAACCCAATGGAGGTTGAGCCCGACCCAATTGTCTACAAGAATCCTTTACTACAGTTCCCGACCGAGGGGCAATACAACACGCACTGCGGGACCAAGGCGTTCGTGGTGACGAGGATTGGCGACGCATTCATGCTGGGCGGGATTCTAATCCTGTTCCTGTTCACTGGCACATTCTCCTTCACAGAGATGGCAAGCAACGCACAAGGCTGGTGGCAAGTGATGGCCGGCATTGGCATGCTTGTTCCAACCTTCCTACTCATCTTCATGGGGGCGATTGGCAAATCCGGCCAAGCCCCTCTACAAGTATGGCTTCCAGAAGCAATGGCTGGCCCAACGTCTGTCTCTGCGCTGATTCATGCGGCGACAATGGTCAAGGCTGGCATCTACATCACGGCGAGGTTTCTCGTGACGATGGCGGGGGCTGCGGGCGCTGATGGAGGAAACGGCGGACATCTTGCAGGGCTTCAGTTAGTTGGCTTTGAGGCTGCACTATCCTTCTTCATAGTTGTCGCAGTCATAGGTGGCATCACAGCGTTACTGACCGCAACTATGGGAATGGTGTCCAATGAGCTCAAGCAGATACTGGCATTCTCAACACTCAGCCAACTTGGATACATGATGCTATCCCTGGGAGTAGGAGGCGTACTTGAGGCGAATCATCTCCATTATGATCACGCGTACCTGAGCAGTGTCTTACACGTTGTGTCACACGGCGCGTTCAAGGCTCTGTTATTCCTTGCTTCAGGTGGTGTGATACACGCCGTTCACACGAAGTACATCTCGAAGATGGGCGGACTCCGCAAATACATGCGTAAGACGTTCATCGTCATGTGGGTCGGAGTTCTGGCTCTCGCGGGCATACCACCTTTCTCAGGGTTCTGGTCCAAGGACTCTATCATCGAGTACACGTATGAACTCGCAGTTCACTGGGTGAACCCACTGGGTTGGGTCTTGTTCGGATTCGCAGTATTGGCCGCTGCGTGCACCATCTTCTACAGTCTTCGGTTGATGGGTATCACATTCTATGGCCCGCCGAAGCTGAGTCATGACTCTCACGACTCACAGGAGGCTAGTGATACTCATGCTGATGAATCAGACGAGCAGGCGGAGGCTGAGGAGGAGTATCATGATGATCATCACTCAGAACCTCACGACCCCGGCCTGGCCATGATGATTCCACTATACATCCTCGCAGCGTTCACGGTGATTGCCTTTGTGGTCTTTCCATTTATCCAGAACATAGTACTCGAGGCTGATCACACCTGGGCTGAAACAATGACCGAGATGATTTTGGTGAAACTTACGATGCCCGGAATTGTGCCATTTGCGATTACATTGGCGGCACTAGCAGTTGGTGGTATCCCAGGCTATATCATTTACATTAAGAACGCGGACAGACCGAACAGGATTATTCCCGAGAATGGCTTCAGGCGTAGACTTCACACCTTCCTGAAGCATCGCTGGTACATCAATGAGTTCTACTACTGGGTTCTGAACAAGTTCCTCAACTTGGCGGAATGGTACCGAGTACGCGTAGACAACAACATCATTGACGGCATCGACTTCAAGTCTGCAGACTCAGCAAGGACAATCTCCGGGAAGCTCCGTTGGTTTGACGACAATGTGGTAGATGGATTTGCAGAGGGAATCTCCACACAGAGTGTTTCAGGCTCAGAGAGAAGTCAATATGCCCAGACGGGCCGAGTGAATGACTACGTCGGAGTGATAATGTTCGGAATCGGGCTGCTCGTGATTCTAGCCCTAATCACAATGGGGGTGATATGAAATGCAGTTTGACTTCATTCAGAACCTGATAGCTGCTCTTCCCATGGAGAACATTCTACCCCTGATGTTATTCATACCAGTCGTTGGAGCGTTCATTGCATACCCTCTAGGCAAGAGAGGCGCACGTGTGCTGACCCTGCTGATAACAGGATTCGAGATGGTTCTGGCAATCTTGTTGATGGTCGCCATCGACCCATCCAGCGACACGATGTCATACACATGGAGATTCATAATGGGAACAGTCCCTGCAACTGATCCGGCGACCAATCTTCAGATACTCCTTGGAGTCGACGGAATCTCGGTTGCCATGATCTTCCTCTCCAACCTAGTCGTGTTTGTAGCTGCTATAAGCTCGAATCACATCCATAAGTCAGAAGGGCTCTACTATGCCTTCTTTCTACTGCAACAGACGGGTCTCCTCGGAGTGTTCATGTCACTTGACCTCATCAGCTTCTTCATCTTCTGGGAACTTGTGTTGATTCCGCTCTTCTTCATCATCGGCCGATGGGGCGAAGAGGGTTGCGAACATGCTGCTGTCAAGTTCTTCATCTATACTCACCTGGGTTCTGCTGTAATGCTTGTCAGCTTCATGGCCATCTACTTCTTCGGTCCTGGGACATTCGAGATGGTGGCTCTTAGGGAAGTGGGCCTCCCAGTTGACGTTCAGATTGGCTTCGCATTAGCAGTCTTCATGGGGGCTGGGGTGAAGCTTCCTGTGTT
>LRSK01000094.1 GCA_001563325.1 Candidatus Thorarchaeota archaeon SMTZ1-83 | reverse complement strand
TGCTTAAAAAAGCTTGTCACTAGATGCTTCGCAAAACAGTCAAAATCGCCCAAAAAAGCGCACATTCCTTCATATGGCAATCATGCCGGGAGTTAATCCAGGGATTCAATGATCTGCTGGTATACCTCGTCGACTACCTCTTCCAGATTCTTTGTGGCATCTATGACAGAGAAGCGTGCGCTGTCTTGAGACACCATCTCAAGGTATGCTTGTCTGACCTTAACGAGACGGTCATGCTGCTCGAACTGCTGATTGAGAGTCAGCTTTCTAGATGTAACTCTCTCAAGCCCAACCCTTACGGGAACATCAAGAATGAAGACGATGTCTGGTTCAGGTGCGTGAATCTCCTCCCGATTCCTGCGTAGAATCTCTCTCCAATGCAGTCCTGTGCTTGCTGATTGATACGCTCCTGTTGCAAAGAAGTAACGGTCCATCAACACGATCTTGGCAGCATTAAGAGCGGGCTGAATCTTGTTCTTGATATGCCACTCGCGGTCACGCAGGAAGAGCTCAAGCTCTTCCTCTGGGGTGAGCTCACCAAGTGCGGATCTCTCTCGAATCTCTTGACCCCAATGACTCTCGCGAGTCGGCTCCGTGAGCTTGACGACTTCGTGACCATCCGATCGAAGCCTCTCTACAACACTTTCACAGACTGTGGTCTTTCCTCCTCCATCCACACCCTCAAGCACGAAGAGCTTGCCTCGGTTCTTAGATTCTTCACTATCCAAGAGCTATGGTCTCCTATCAGAACAAGAAGGTTTCCGAACCACATTGGTATTAGGTCCTTCGGTTAATCGGTCGAAAGCGACAAAATGGTTACATCTCGAAACGGGCCGAGTATGCTTCAAAGAATGTTTATTAGGAATGTCACAGCAGTGCACGCGAGAACCTCCAGGGGATTCGACTTATTCCCAGCGTGGACACGTGAGGTGAGAAATCGGCAGGGCATCCCCCTCCCATGTAACAAACTGCGATAGCGACTTGCGTCCAACCGCGTTCGTTCGTTCTTTGGGTCCCCTGTATAGGGGGGCCAAGGTCCCCTTGCAGAGTTCTCATGCCCCCGATTCACTTTGTCACGTGTCCCGGCCCTACACAATGGGACGGTAATCCAAGTGCGCAAATCAGGATGAGTGCACGATCGATTCTTGCCGAGCTCTCAAACCAGCGTCGAATTGATATGTTACCGAACGATACTATTGGGCACTCTGGCATTGCCTAGATTGCACCCAGACAAGCATTCCTACAGCGGAGAAGGGAGGTCACTATTGCTGATGGAAAGACAGTATATCTATGCCATCATAATCATTGCCATTCTGATTGTGGGCATTGGTGTCACATCGGTGTTCCTGTCACAACTAGTGGTTGACCCCAAGACCCACTTCATAATGGAAACCTACGGGAACCCTAGTACCATGGATCCGCACACGTGCTACGAAAGCTACGGCAGCTCTCTTGCTTTCAACATATACGAAGGCTTGTATACATATCCTTGGGGTTCGAATAGTAGCAATCCCAATCTCCCTCTATTGGCTGTTGGGGCACCGTCGATTTCCGCAGATGGATGGCAGTACAATATCACATTGCGTCAGAATGTCATATTCCATGATGGAACCCCGTTCAATGCTAGTTGTGTGAAGTGGAACGTGGAAAGAATCGCAAAACTAAACGGCCTACCTGCGCGGCTAATCATGGAGCCGCTCAGAGGCGGAAAGGCTGTAGTAAGGGAAGCAGACGCAAACGGGACCCGCTCTGTCGAGTTCCAGAATGCGTTTGAAGAATGGAAACTAGGCTCAGGCGCCATCGAGGTCGTGGACACCTACACCATTCAGTTCAACTTGGAACAGGCATACTCACCCTTCGCCGCATTATTGGCCTGTCAAGTGGCATCCATGATGAGTCCTAGTTATGTCCTCATGACTGCCATAGACGACACAATCCCCTTAGGAGGCGATTGGAGAGACCACTATGGGTTTGACTTTGGCGAGACTGTTACTTGGATGATGAACCATACCTGTGGTACTGGCGCATATATGCTCGAGGAGTGGAAACCTAATGAATTCATCAAGATGGTAGTCTTTGAGGACTACTGGAGAGCCGCCGCAATGGAAGTGGCTCTTTCTCCGCCAGAGTATGCTGGGTCAATCAAGACCATCTACTACAAGACCGTCGAATTGGTAGACAGCAGACTCATGAATCTCAGAACCGGCGCGGCGGACATGGTCTATCTACCGATTACGAACGCGCATGAGATATGGGACAACGTCACACTTGGCTCCAGATACCCGAACATAGACGTCGATGCGGGCAATCTAACATACGTGATTCAAACCATAGCTTTCAACTCTGACACACTCAAAATAACTCGGGGCGGGATTGAAAAACAGGTCAATAGCCCGTTTCGTCATAGGGAACTCAGAAAATGCTTCGCATACGCTTTTGACTACGATACAGCAATTGATGTTGTGGCCAGCGGGTGGGCTCAACAGGCAAAGGGTTTCATTCCGGAAGGCATCTTTGGGCACAACTCCTCACATTGGCTTGAGCATCATGATGTGGAGGAGACAGTTGCATGGTGGAATCTGGCGATGCAGAACTCGGCCTTCGTTCACGACATCAACGCAATGGAGGGCTATATTGACATATACTCCTTCCCGACGGAAAACCTTGTTCGAGAACAGCTTGCGCTATTGATGGCCGATAGTCTTGATATGATTCTAAGGCATCAAGACACAAACTGTACTGGCCTTACGGAATATCATGGTCCAAGACAACCGCCAGTGAGGATCAGGGTCACTCCTGTTTCGTGGACCGTCCTTCAGAATCATATGTCCAACAGCAAGGTGCCTATGTGGACCATGGGATGGAAACCGGATTTCGCTGACGCCTACTGTTCTAGTTCGGCTTTCGTGTGTTCATACTTCAACACTTTGATGGCAAAGGGTTATCGCAACACGACTGTTGACGGATGGGTGTTCGCTGCTAATCAGCCGATCACCGATGCCGAACGAATGGAAATCTACAACAAGATGCAGAAGCAGGTGGCCTATGACCAACCAAGCATATACATCTATCAGGGTGAGCAGTTCATGGTCAGAAGCTCGTTATTGAAAGGCAGCGGTCTGGCCTTCAATCCAATGCATGAGATATACTGGTACCATATGTACAAGGACTAGGAGGCGAACTAGCATAGCTGAGTTCGTTCCTCACACAGCATTATGTCGAAGGAAAGGCAATGCTTATTACCTCCTGGACTCGTAGGATAGGTTAACCTATCCTAGGATGTCGAGAATTGCGGTCTTTGAGGTTGCTCTCTCTGGTTGTTCTGCTGCTATCAGTAGCACCCAGTCATTCCATGGGGATCACGACAATACACCAGACACGATTCGCTGCATCATCAACCAACATTTCTTTGCAGATTGACTTCGGGAATGGGACTGTTCTCAATCACCAAGGACTGATAGGTTCAAATGTGCTTGAGATTACGGAGTCCGTTTTCTCTGTCGGAGTGAGTTGGCATGGGAACATGGCGTTTGTGGAGAGCATCGCAGGAGTCGCAAATAGCCAAGTTGAGTCGCGCTGGTGGCAGTATTGGGTCAATGGCGAATTGGGCCCTGTGGCGGCAAACGCCTATCAGGTTGATGACGGCGACTCGATTGTATGGCTATACACGGGTTCACAGGCAGAAGAACTTGAAGGAAAGGGCCCAGACTCGACTCAATTGTATGAAGCTCTGATTCTTGCGGGACTGGGATTGGGATTCTTGGCAATACTCTTCGTCGTGAGAAGAAGGAGTTGATGAGAGCGATGCAAGAACGTGCGTTGATTGTTGCACTTATCGCGGCCTGTTTCTTGTCAGCATCAGTGGCTGCGACTCCAACCGACTACAACTCGGTTCTAGTGCCCAAATCATCAGGAAACACGACTATTACTTGGACTGTACTGAACAGCTCTAACGATGCGTTTGCCCTCTACTGGTCAGGAACCGGTGCGTGGCTGGCTGAGAATGGAAGCGAGATGGTTTTCAAGATCACTGGTGTCGAAGAAGATATCGAAGGAACACTTACGCTAGGTAACAAGACATGGTCGTCTAATGATACGGAAATTGCAATGGACTTGACCCTCAGCGTATGGTCGCTGTTTGACCCCTGGCTACCAGGTTTTGTCGTGAAGATAGGAGAAACCAATCTCAACGTACTAAATAGTACCGCCTTTGCCGCGGCTGCGAGGGTATCAGGCAACTACATGAATGGCACCATGACGTCCAGCTATGAACAAGTGGTAGCTGGAGAAGTGGAATACGATTGTATCGTCTTTGACTATGTTCAGGATCCGCCACTGTTTGGGGAGCCTCAGTTGACTAGACTGGCTTACGATGTTGAAACGGGTGTTCTCGTGAAAGCTAACACTAGCTATTCCTTTGGTACACCATACCTACTGGTACTGGAACTCAGTTCCATTTCGCCTCCAATAGACTTCGAGTTCTGGTTGGCAGCATCGGTCCTAGCAGCTGGGGGAGTCCTCGTAGTTGTCATCGCAGTTGTCCTCCGGAGAAGATAATGGAATATGCGAAGGTGAAACAATGGAAACAGACGAAGCTCTTCACATTGATACAAGCAGACGTGTTTCCATCATAGCACTAATGACGGCATTGGCACTGGTTGGCAACTACACACTCGTAATGATTCCAAATGTGGAACTAGGTTCAACCATACTCTTCGTGACTGCATACACGTTTGGCTGGACAATTGGGGCCCCTTGTGCACTCATAATGTCGGTAGTCTTTGGCTTTGTGAATCCATGGGGTTTCGCTGTTCCTGAGATCTTGGCTGCCCAAATAATCGCGTGGTTGTATGTGGTTGCAGCAGGTGCTATGATGGGGTCAAGTAATCCATCGGAGAGAACGAAGATTGCAAAAAGATGGCAACTTGCAGGGACAGGACTGTTCCTGACTTTCTTCTTCGACCTTCTGACGAACTATGGTTTTGCCATCGCCTTTGGTCTTCCATACTGGGTTGCATTAATGAGTGGTCTACCATTCATGGTCGTTCACGTGGTTTCGAACACAATAATCTTCGGAGCAGTCATTCCGAATCTTGACACCACCATAAAGACCCAATTCAGATTCTCTATTTGGAGGCCTACCTCAGGCATCGGTTATCTGAGCGAAGAGTAAAAAGACGGACCATGGAGAAGAATGTGGAGCGTAGAATCGGTTGTCATGGAAGGATGAGTTCATTCAGCTCGCCGGAGCCGCTGGAGGCAAAGTGGCCCCCGCTTTCAGGCCGCACCATGCAGCGGTAGCACTTGTAATGATTGGTCGAGAACAGCCCTTGGGACGATATGAGCTCTGTGAGAACTTGTCAGTGGGAGAAGGTAGTGCCCGAACACTTCTCAAGAGACTCACGGAAGCCGACTACATTGCGCCTGAAGGGAAGCAAGGTCAAAGACTCACCTCAAGGGGACGTGCATTGTTTGACAATATCTCACGAGACGTTCCTCTGGGACTGTTTCTTGACGTTCCTGAGCTTGTCATGCACAAAGTTGCCTACGGAAACCTAGTGAGCCAGAAGGGCGACAAGGTGAAGGATGGGATCAGACAGCGCGACGAGGCGATAATCCAGGCTGGCTACGGAAAAGCCGGTGCAACATCACTAGTGATGAAAGACGGTATCCTGGTTATGCCCCCAGGCGATTTCTATCCCCTGACTGAATATGAGAGTGAAACTCTGCTAATCTTGGACAGCCTGAGACCGGAGGAGAATGATGTAGTAGTCCTCGGCTCGGCAGATGATGCGAACGTGGCACGTGAGGTTTCCATGGCGGCAGTCATGACTCTTTTCTGAGAGGTGTTCTTATGCAAATGGACTTGTTTGGTAATGTGCCAGAGGTGGTCATTGACGTTCACGAAACGGGTGGCAAGCGACAGAATGCCGTAAAGCATCTGATGTCAATGATGGACAAAGAGAACATCAAGTACACAATTCAGAAGATACCCATAGGAGACATTCTTGGTCCGGAAGGTGTTGCCATCGAGAGGAAGACGGTATCAGACCTTGTCAATACTCTAAAGGGGAGTGCCGCAGGCGTGCCTCGTTTCACCAAACAGATGGAGGCGCTTCTAGAATACGAGAAACCTTGCCTGCTGATAGAAAACATACTGGCCATCAGGCGAGACCCACTGAAGGGGTGTGTACACATTCCCTTCAAGACAAAGCCATCCAAGGGTAAGCCATATGTGATCACGATGGAGAGGGTCAGTTGGATTCA
>LRSK01000093.1 GCA_001563325.1 Candidatus Thorarchaeota archaeon SMTZ1-83 | reverse complement strand
CATCCTTCTCTTCAGGCTTGCCCTTCATCCTCCTTCGGACGCTCTCACGCTCTTTTCGTCTCCTTGCGGCCTGCTTCTTCTTGTCATCTAATTCCTTCTTTCTTAGCTTGAGCTCTTCTTTCTCATCTTTTGTCAGCTTGGGTTCATCAAGAACTTCTCGCTTTGAGAACCAGCTAATCACCATTGCTGCAAAGGGAAATAGAAGTACGACCGGAACGAGGTAGAGCAATACTATCTCTGGCTGAAGTACCTCAATGCTATTGTAGATACCCATGGGCGGATTCAGAATAGCGAGAAACGCCGAGGGACTCATCAGCAAGAAGGATATAGCTATCACAGTCAGGAATCGAAATGCTGAACCTAGTATTGTTGATCCTATCACGTAGCTAGATGAGGGGGCTGCGGCTTTTGCCGTTAGCTCATCACGAGCACGCGAGTCAGATTGGAGTAGTTCGTCGACAAAGATTTGGAGACGTCTAACATCCGAGACCGCATCTAGGTTCTCCAAAGCGTCTTGACTACCGACAACTTTTCGTTCAATCGCCTCACGCAAGAAGGAGAAGGCAATCGCTCCTGAAGACCTGCTCATTGCCGTTATACTGACCTTTTCACCCCTCTCTATAGCGTCTTGCTTCCGTGTTGCTTGTCTCAATGCCAACAGCTGTTTCTTGAGTGTTTCTTCTCTGTCTTCTACTGGTTTTCCGACAGAATAGCTATAGATCATCTGATAGCTGAGCTCTAGATACGCAAAGGAAGCCAGGACAAGCAATTGAAGATTGCTAAAGAGAAATTCAAAGAAGTTCGACGGGAATACAGCATAGTCAAGTATAGCATGTTCGTCGCCAAAAAATGGCAGGACAATCCCGAAATCACCGAGAGTTGCGAGGATAGTGTTGCGGAGAACTGCGATGACTAGAATCATCTGGAGAGAAACAAAAGCACCACCTACGAATTTATGCTCCATTCGGACCAGAGACTGTAGGAAAAGCGCCACTCCAATGCCAGCACAGAGAAAGTATAGAAACAGGAAAGTATTCTCGAGGAGGGAATTCAAGACCTCGAAGATATCCACGGAGAAGCGTGCAAATACTTCGTTTACATTTGTAATAGGACCAGACACACCGTAGGGTTGCATGTACCAAGTCCTGAGGGTGATTGTGTTATACAGCCCTACAATGAGCTCGTTGGGTACAGTGCCGGTTATTGCTGTTGATAGTCCAGTGACTAGGATAAATGAAATGAAGAAGAACAAGAGTGAAAGGAGACGGAATACTGTGACCACGAAATCGTATGGAGCATTCCAATGCCAGACATCATTGAAATCCATGACTCTGTAAATGAGGAAAGCCATTGCAACAAATGTAGCTGCTGAAGCGAGCCGGAGAATCCAAGTCGTGATCTTCAGAACAATGCCACCCCCCTCTGTTTCGCCTGCTCATATGTCTTGATGATTGTTGGAAGGAAGTCCTCAGGTCCAACATTGACGACACTAATGCCAAACCTTGCCAGTGCACGTGCGATTTTCCTTCGACGTTCCCATAGTTCCTCTGAAACTGCTTCAGCTAGGACTTTCTCTACTGGTCCAAACTGCCCTACAGGTGCTTCGAACCAAGGCCCGAAGGGGCTGATGACCATCGCTTTGTGACCGTTTGCCACGAGGGTCTTCATGGCATTGAGTAACGGGCCAGGACTCTCCTCCAAATCGGTCAGCCAGATAACGAGTGTGCGTTTCCTTGTTTGCTCTATAACGTGTGTAATTGCAGACTCATAATCACTCCAGCCTTTTGGCTCCGCCATTGCGAGAGATTCCAAAACATCATACATATGGTTAGGGTGAGTGCTTGGGGGCACAAATGAATGCACAACTTCGCTAAAGACGCAGGTGCCAACCAGATCTTTTCGCTCTAGCCCCATATGAGTGAGAAGTACTGCAGCACGGATAGCGTATTCTAGTTTGGTGTTCTCCGGATAGCCATTCCCCATGCTTCCACTGGTGTCCACCATACACATAATTTGGACATTCTTCTCTTGCTCGTACTGTTTGACAACCATATCACCACGCTTGGCACTGGTCTTCCAGTCGATCAGTCTGAAAGCATCTCCTGGAACATACTCTCGAAATCCTGTGAAGTCGGTACCCATCCCTACAATCTTCGTGCGGTGAGAGCCAAACATGAGACCTAGCTGTCTCTGTTTACCAATAGCGTCCAAGCGTCGGACATCCTTCCAAGTGGGATACACAAGAATCTCTGTTTCGGCTTTTAGGGACCGCTTATAGTAATGCAAGCCAAGGCGGTCACGCATGACGACCTCAGTTGGGCCAACATTGTACCGGCCACGCATTCTTGCTTGGAGAATATAGGAGAATGTGATGCTGCTTCCTGGCTCTATTCGGCTTGCTATGAAATTCTCGCCTATAGCAAGAATCCACGTTTCGGGATATTGGTCATGCACCTCGATAAAGTCAAAGTGCCTTCGAGAGGTGTTTCTGATAGTGACTCTGACACGGAGAAAGTCACCTGAGAACAGCTTGACCTTGTCGACTTGTCTGTCAACCTCGATTCCGGCGATGTTTGCAGTTAGCGCAAAGAAGGGTAGGGAAACTACAAGTCCTATAATTAGGTAGACTCCTAGTGTCGTGAGGTAGAAGTTTCCTCCAAGGGCAAATCCACTAGTGAGGAATAGCACCGCTGCAAAGATAACGACAAAGCCTCTCTGCGTGATCACAGTTGTTCTTCTCCGCGCTTACATCGCTTAGATAAGATTACCTTGGACAGTCAACTTCTCCAAGTATCTTTGAAACCAATCTTTCTACAGATAGGCCCTCAAGCTCAGCTTCAGGCTTCAAGACCAATCGGTGGTTCAGGCATTGAACTGTCAGCATCCGTACATCTTCAGGAACTACATAGTCCCGACCATCCATTGCTGCCCGAGTTTTTGATGCACCCATGAGGACCAGTGATGCACGGGGCGACCCGCCGAGCAGGATCTGAGGATCATTCCTTGTTCGTATGACAATGTCTCGTATGTAATTGATTATGTCCTCCTCGATGTACACGGTCTTGCATGCATTCTGCATTCGCGCAATGGTCGTCGGATCAGCAAGGACTCGAAGGTCTGAAGCCTCACCAATGTGCTTCCTTCGAATGACCTCAGCCTCTTCAGAACCGGTTGGATAGTCGAGAATCAGTCTGAACATGAACCTGTCAAGCTGGGCTTCTGGAAGTGGATAGGTACCTTCCTGTTCCACAGGATTCTGAGTCGCAATGATCAGGAAGGGTCTAGGAAGTTTCCTTGTCACACCTTCTATCGAAACCTGTCGTTCCTCCATCACTTCGAGCAAAGCACTCTGAGACTTGGGAGGACACCGATTAATCTCGTCTGCGAGCACCAGGTTTGAGAATACTGGACCTTTTCGATACCAGAACTCTCCTGTTCTCTGATTAAACACATTACTACCCAATAGGTCAGCTGGGAGTGTGTCAACCGTGAGTTGTATTCTCTTAAACGCACAACCTAGAATGGACGCAAAAGTGCGAGCCATGTAGGTCTTGGCTAAACCGGGCACGCCCTCCAGCACAACATGTCCGTTTGAAAGGAATGCTATGAGCACATCACGGAGTATATCCTCTTTACCGACGATGATCCTTCCACACTCACGGATAATATCAGAGCTGAGGGAATGGACCTCATCGATGCTCATCGGCTGAAGCACTTCAGCTGGTTCAGCGCCGGTTGCTTCTTCTGTTGCCATTTTTTCTTCTACCTCACATTTCACTTTGTTTCAACTAATTTTGTTTGAATGTCACGAATAATGAAGAAGAGCGACATCATCTCGTTCTCCTTCACTTTAATTCCAGGATTAGAAGCAATCTCCTCAATCCTGGCAATTATCTTGTTGAAATTCTGCAAGTTGATGTTCGGGTCCTTATATCTCAAGAGCTCAAAGACCTTCATTACATCAAACTCTCGCCATTGATACTTCTTCACCAATGCCCTTCTCAGCTTACGGTATAACATTTTCACGACGCGGCCATAATTACCCTCACTACGATAATACGACATCCTTTCGCTAAAGTACGTCTGTCCTCGCCGTAGGAATACATCAGATACGCTCTTCACCTCAGGCTTTTTCGGGTCGGGCAGGTATTTCCGAATGCCAAGTACTGTGACTAGGGGATAGATTGGAGCGAGAATAGGCATGCTGGAGAGCCATAGTGCTCTCCCAAGGTAGAGTCCAAAGAAGAACTCAGGAGAGGACCAAGGCACCTCGAGTAGACTCTCGCAGAACACTATTGGCCTGTTTTCATCAGTATTGCCACGTGCAAGCCAGTTGATTATGTTCATTCCGAATCGCAAATTGCCTCCAAAGTCCTCGACCATATCATTGATGAAAATGCTAGGATCGCTCACCGCAACCAGACGACCTGCATTCGCCTGAAGCATATTGCCCAAGTCAATGGCACCTGCAACTGGCAGGACTCCGGCCCATTCATCATCGTCAGGCCAGGCTTCATGTGTTTCAATTGATGTGAGATTCTTTTCACACCAGGCTCGTGGTGTTGTCCATGCAATTCCCATATATCCCATGAGGCTTGTAGGCGTTAGAACTGAGGCATAGTTCAAATGGAGAGAACCGACACCTTGTGTCAGAATAGGGCCATAACCAGTGACACTATGAAAGTCAGTCACAATTGGGAGCAATGGGTTGGGACCGTACGAGTCTAGGTCAAAGAGAACTCCCTGTGGAAAGCTGAGGACCCCCGTTAGATTCACGCCACCACCCTGCATGGCTTCTTGAAGAAGGAGGTTCAGTAGAGCGAATGAGCTGTTTGCTGTACCAAAGTCATCGGCAATTAGGACTCCGCCGCCTGAGGTCAGGTGTTGAAATATCACTAATATCGTATCTATGCTGAAGTCCACAACGGGACCCGTAATAACAAGCGTTGCATTCCCTTCATAGCGTCCAAGTGTGCTCATAGATGACTGGATTGCCTTTACCGTGTATCCAGCACCCTCAATGGCATCACGATATATACTGAGGCCATTATATTCCTCGTTATAGATGCTGAAATCGTGAACGTACGTTGCCTCTACATTGAATACACTTGTTCCTATTAGGACACCGACTGGTGCCCAGCTTAGGATGAAGAGGATTACTTGCACGTATTCTTTCCAGCCCATCGGTCACACCTAGCACTATTCTGGCATTGCCCTTCCTTCAATCCGCGGATACAGATCGCTGAATGTCTTGATTGCTCGCTCGTAACGTTCCCTTGTAATCGCATGGTTTGAGAAACGAGCCTCTTCATACGATGTTATGAAGCCCTCTACAGCAACACCATCTAGCGGAATCACCTTTAACACACGTTCCAAAAACTCACGCGCAGTTTCAGACTGGGCACGTTCAGAACCAGTCTTCATGCCGCACATCTGTTCGAACGTGCGATATGCCAAGGTTATAGCTGCATTATACTTTCCAGCATCTGCAAGCTTCTTGATGTTCCGGAGTTTGGCCGGGATGTCAACACTCGCGACCTTCGGCGTTCCTCCGCGGAACTTTTTTTGGATGGATTCTCTAAAGCCCATATTTCATCACCTTCTATTCTGTCGTTATTACCGCTTCAATTCGCGGGTAAAGATCTGTGAAGACGCGCATTGCACTATCATAGGTCTCCTGTGTGATCTCATGATGTGAGAAGCGCGCTTCTTCATAAGCCTGAAGCAGCTCGTTCACTGAAGAGCCTTCTAATGGAAGCTCCTTAAGAATACGTTCTGCATAGTCTCGTGCTGTTTCTGAATGACGTCGAGATAGTCCTGTCTTCGACCCACACATGTCCTCAAAGGTGTGATAGGTCAACGAAATTGCAGCAGCATACTTACCATCGTCTGCAAGCCTCTTGATACTCCTAAGCTTGCTTGCTAGGTCTCTTGAAACTGATACGAATGCGCCCTTGCCAAATCCTCTGACAAAGTACAGGTATAGAAGAAGGACCACTATAGCAGCAGCTATTGCGGCCAACGGAAAGAGCAGGTCTAGAGCATTCGCAAAGCCAGTCCCAGGTGGCCGAATGTAGATGGTAATTGATTCGGAAACAAATTCAGGGATACCTGCAGTGACTGATGGAAAACGGACTCTCACTGTGATAGTGGTTTCCCTGTCAATTCCAGGCTGGGTGATAGTAATCACACCATTTGACTGGGTACTGACCAGATGATCAGTTCCATTCACCTCGATTATCGCGTTACGGGCTAGTATTGGTACTCCAAAATCATCGGTGAAT
>LRSK01000092.1 GCA_001563325.1 Candidatus Thorarchaeota archaeon SMTZ1-83 | reverse complement strand
CCGTTGCCGTCCCACGAGTTTGAAGTTGCTTGGTCAGCGAAGTCATCGTTGTCTGCGATATGAATAGGTAGGCTCTCTTCATACCCTGACTCAATAGAAACGTAGCCATTTACAACATCTGGATTGTGGATGGCAATCAAACAGCCAAGGCAACAATGAGTCGCTGCTATCGAACATGAAACGAGTACAGCCAAGCATAGCAGAGCAATTGACTTCACCTTCATATACAATCAGACCTCCCTGGAGCATAGTCTCCCTTGTCATCAGGTTTCGACGGCGCCTCGCATCCTGATTGCAAGCACTAGAACAACTACAACGGCTACTGCTCCAGCCCCCACTCCGACAAACACCAGAGTCATATCACCGTCCCCTCCCCCAGGTGTAGTCCCATGTTGAATTGAGAATGTCACAGAGATTGCTTCAGAAGTCAGCCCCCCGTCTGCTGAAGCTATTAGCTTGACGACATAGTCCTCGCCGTTCTCTACCTCTGAGATATCCCATTGATAGCTACTCCCAGTCAATCCAGAGGTCAAGTCAGTCCAGCTTGAACCTCCATCTGAGGAGTACTGTATAGAGTATCTAACAGTGTAATCCCAGGAATCCACAGCATCGTTCCATCCGATCATGAGGCTCGTATCGAAAGGTCCAGAAGTGGTCGGTGAGGTGATTGTCGGATCTGACAGGGTATGAGCAATCAGAGAGAACTCTCCATCAGACTCATCTGACACAGTCAAACCTTCTGAACACTCAGCAACTACTCGAATAAGATAGTGAGTGGTCTTCAACTCAGCAGTCGTGTCCCACTCAAATTGATTGGTGGTCAGGTTTCCAACTATCTTCTCCCAATCCGCTCCTGAGTTGTGTGTGAAGTAGATCGAGTAGTTGACGGCGTGATTCCTCGAATCATAGCAACTTGTCCACTGGATGGTCACCGAGTCAGGAATCGACTCTCCACCATTCGGATGTAGTATTGTCACAGGCGTGAGGTAGTGAAATTCGGGCGGATTAGCAGGTTTTGTCAATGGAAATGGGTCATCATTCATTACTGGACCTTCAAGCGAATACGGGATGTCCACAATCTGATCGAAATCATCATCAGGAGTTGTCCAATCACTCCAGTAGTTGTACAGAACTTCAACAGAAGCCGCATCGAAGGCCTGAGAAGTGCCTCCAAGATTGTTCCCGATGAATGTGTTCCATTTTATTGTGTTATTCCCTGATGTGGCTTCTACATAGAATCCATGTTCTGTTGAGTTACTCACAGTATTATTCAGAATACTGTTATCGTGCGCATTATGGGAAAGGTGTATGCCGCAGGTATTCGGACTGACATCATCTGGGTCAAAGATCCGATTGAACAAGATGTTGTTAGAATTAGAATTGTGTGATATCCAAAGCGCGTTGTCGTTTCCATACAATGTGTTGTCTAGAATCTGGCTACCGTTGCAGTTTCTCAACCAGATTCCCAGTTCATCATCATAGACGGTGTTATTCCAGATATCGAGGTTCGTGGAACTGTTAGCCCATATACCATTGTATGTGTTGAGATGCATATCATTATGGTAGACTCTTACATCCGATGAACTGTTTATTCTGATTCCACTCTGTGACGAATCCCAGACCAAGTTGCTTGTGACATTCATTGACTGACAACCAGTGTCTATGAATATCCCGTGCCTGTTGCTGACAAGTATGTTGTTGTACACCCGGCCATTCTTCACGTTTCGCATGTAGATTGCATCCAGTGACGAAGTGATGCTGTTGAGATAGTTGTCTTGAATCACGAAGTATGCTTCAGTGTTCTCAATGACTATCAACTCGAAATTACTATCGGTGATGCTATAGCCCTCAATCCTGTAAGGCGAGTTCTTATCTCCCGTTCCAGGGAATCCATAGCTACTGAAATCGCTGTCACTAAGGATGAAGATTGGTCCTCTATTTGTGTAAGATGTCTGGAACCCGGTGGTAGGATTGGGCACCTCAAGAGAATCTGCTGCATGAGGTGTTTCTGCATAGACCCCTCCGATTGTGCAATACGTTACTACTGAGAACAGCAGAGCTAGACCAATCCATGCAAACTCTCTCAAATCAATCCTCCCCGGAAAGATCAGACCACCTCCAATATGCCGTTCAAGTGTTTTAAGGTTGGTGAGTCTTCAGGATTCCACTCTTTATTCGCTGCTCGTGCGATCTTCTGATACACTCGAGAAACAGTGGCAAATCATGCTCCTGTCCTGTTCTCAGAATCGTCTTGCGAGCTGCAATTGTCATTGTTGTGAAAATGTAGCGCAGAATTAGCTATCCACGTACGCGAACGCCATGAACTTTCTTGTGAGCCCAGTTATACTGGCGCAGTCTGCTGGAGGCACCGTATCCGCAGGCCGCACACTTCTTGTGTCTGACATGATAGGACCTTCTGCCACATCTTCTGCAGCGTATGTGGTGTGGATTGTTCTTCTTGCCCTTTGCGGGGGTGCCCTTTCCCATTGTGCAGTCTACTCCTTCTTCTTGCTCTTCCCCGGCGGTGGTGATACGATGACCACGTTGTCTCCCCGCACAATTACATTCGCGACGTGAGTCACAGTTTCCTCGCTTGTTTCGGGGTTTCTTGAAATCTCGTCTGCGTCTTCAAGAACGAGATTCAGGTGCTGATCATAGCCTCGCAGGCGGCCCTTGATCTTCTTGTTACCCTTCAGCTCAACAAGCACCTGGGCACCAATTGAGTTCTGCAGCAGTTCCATTGGCCGACCTGCATTCATAATCTTCACCATCGCAGAAGAAACGCCATTTGGCCCTGAGCCTCTGACGTTCGCGCTAGTCTTCGGCCTCGGCTTAAAAAGATGACGATGAAGCTGACCTGCTTTGGGACTGCCACATGCAGTGCTAGGGCCATAATTCGCAGGTTTGAAAAGGAGTACCGTCTTCACTACACAAGATGCCAAAGATAGACCGAATCAAACGCCGTCACCTGCTGAAGAAACGGGCCCAGAAAGAGTATATGGACCGAATCGAGCGGGACTTGGGTACAAAAGCTACAGGTCTTGACACAAAAGAGAAACTCGAAGAAGGCGTTCTTGACGAGGGAACTCACATTCTCCTCTATGAGGGTGAGATTCTCTTCTTCGAGGAAGATGGAAGACTCATCCCAACGTTGCATGCGCTTCTGAAAGGGATTCTCTCTGTTCCAACAGTGACCGTTGACATGGGTGCAGTTAGATTCGTAGTGAATGGAGCCGACATAATGCGTCCAGGGGTGACCAAGGTTGACGACGGGATTGCCCCGGGTTCAGTTGTGGCAGTTGTGGATGAAAGACATGGCAAGCCGCTAGCCGTCGGAGTTTCACTGATGTCCTCAGAAGACATTCTGGCGGCTACCCATGGCAAGATGATTCTGTCAAAACATCATGTTAATGATGCCCTGTGGGACTTTGGCAAGAGTTAGGCTATTACTCTCCCCCTGTTCTTGTTTTCACGTAGTCCAATGCGGCCTTGTAGACATATCTGCCCATCCTACGACTTAGCCCACAATTCTTGGCAAAACGGTCTCTGGCGAATCCCGGCTTCTCGGCATCGATGTCTTTTCGAACTATGTCATTGATTGACCTGTATCCTGCCTCGAATAGAGTCCTGGCATCTGTTCTTGAGAGCTGCTCTGGTTGACCCTCATCTCTTTCCATGATTTGCAAGTCAAGCAAATCGGACTCGGCAAGATCGCTCCGCACACCGTAGCGAAGCTGTCTACTGAAGGTTTCGAATCTGATAGACAGTTTCCTTCTCCCCGTAGCGCTCAGGAATCTGCTGAGGCCCCACGCAATGTTGCTGCAGATTCCTACAAGTGTTTCAAGGTCTCCCTCTCCTATGTCGCCGCCAATTGACCGTCTACCTCCAGCCTCTTCCATTGAAATCTCTTCGGCATGCTCAATTACGTCTTCAACATTCTTCTCACTCAGCCATCCCTGAAGCACGAGCTTCTTGAAATGGTCACGGCCCTGTTTAAAATTCAAATACCGCTGGTTCGGAGGCTCAATCTCAGCAAGTCGAAGTTCTATCTCCGTTGGAACATAGGCTCTCGGTCTGAGCGTCTGAGGAAGACTGAATCCCAGAATGAGGTCGATTAAGTCAGATTCGACTGAGTCCTGCTGTAGCGATGAGATGGTGTCACGTGAGGTCACATATTCAACAGTGTTGATGCCAGATGCCGCAACAGACTTTGCCTCTTTGCTGACTCTGAATTTGCTGTCACTCTTCTCTATGACACCGTTCTTCAGAAGCCAGTCAAAGAGTCTTGAGAAGACGCTATTCATCTTGGGCTCGTATTCTGCATCGACAAAGCCCCTGAAGGTCTCCTGCACGAGTTTCAGAAACTTTCCTCTTGCTGACTCCTTGGTGAATACTCTTCCCTGCACCATCTCCTTCATCATAAGACTCGCAATGAGAGATGGATGAAGACTTCCAGGCCGCAATGGCCTTAGAGGTCTATGCAGGAGTGTATCCTCTAATTCCTCAAGGCTCCGAAACTGCATCGTGGAGCCCTCATACATCAGATACACTCGTCCACCCCTCTGAGCAAGATGGTACTCGCCAATACGTCCTGCTATCTGCAGATACCTTGACCTGGACACCAGGAAGTACATCCCTGTCCCAAACATGATTGTGACACAGTCCAATGGGAAACTGATTCCTGAAGTGATGCCAGTTGTCGAAACTACCGTTCTCACGTCCCCAGTCTTTATGCTTCGCTCAAGCCTCTCACGGACTGCTGCATCGAGACCTGCGTGATGAAACGCGACGCCTCGTGAGAGAGACCTCTCTAGGCGGGACGTCACAGGTAGCCCTCGTTCTGGACCAAGAATCATGGAGACGACATCATCCATAATGCTTCGCGGATGAGTCGTTGCTAGATCTGCGGCAATTGCCTCAGCCGCCTCTCGAGTTCCCGCGACGATGAGTACAGAGTCATTCTCATAGTCACCAGTGTGGTCCAAAACGGCATGCAGCATGCTTTCCTCTGATGATTCACTATACTGCGTGCCATCACTACTCTCAATGATTACAGTGTCATCTTCTTTCCTGACGATGAACTCGTCCGGAGCCAGTCTTACTCCTGGTCTAAACACCTGTGCATCCAGCCATTCCGCCACCTCTTCAGTCTGACCAAATCTGGACGAGAGCGTGATGATCTGGCTTTCTTGCTTGAGTTGGGAAATCAGACAATCCAATTTCGCGCTCCTGTCTGTCCCGAGACTCTGTGGCTCTAACCTTATCACAGCAGAGTCCAACTCGGTCAACTCGTCAACAACTACCACGCCGATGCGATTTGTCCATTTCCTCCTCGCGAGCACAGATGACAGTACGGACTCTAGAACGCCGACTACAAGAGCTGCCTCTTCCAACTCAGTTTCAGTAGATCTGTGTTGTCCATCATACCTAACCACAGGATATCCAAGGCTTTCAAACAGCTCGCCATACTCATCAATCACTTGGGTGTTCAACGAAGTGTAGGGTGTCAGGTACAGACATCTGATGCCGCGTTGAAGACGAATCAGAATCACCATCATGGCCAAGAATGTCTTCCCGGAACCTGGTGGCATCTGAATCACAAGATTGCCATCTACTTCTCCGACTTCCCTAACGAACTTCTCTTGAGCAGGCAACAGTTTCGTGAAGTTCTTGTGCTTAAGCAGGGCCATCGCAGCTTTCTGTAGCTCCGTGTCAATAGCTGTAGGTCCACGCAATCCTCCGATTGCTGATAGGGCTAGACGGCCGTCATGAGTCACTCTGAATCTCCGGTTCTTTCTTCCCCTTGCTCCAATGGCATCTACAAACCCAACTTGGATCAGTTTGTTCATTGTTTCATAGAGCGTTCCACCGGTCACGAATCTTTGACGGTGCCTTTCATATTCCGCTTCCTCTTCGGTCTTCTCACCGCTCGGCCTACTTAGCGGTCGACTTACTCCACTAAGTTTGAGAATTCCATCAACTATTTGTTCCCAACCCAAACTGGGGATCATTTCCCCCATCTTTGGACTCAAGACCTGAAGGATCTCAACAGCGTATCTGTTGCCCAGTGCTTTCAGTTGCTGCTGAAGATGTGGTACACTCTCCTTGGTCCCAGTTGGCATCTCAATCACTCGTCGATACCGAGTGCCAGTATAAAAGTTGTCCACAGAGAATCTCAGGTCATAATACTCGGTCTTTTCATAGTAAGGGTGACTAGGTCGGATCAGAGGTGAATCTGGTTGCGATTCTTATCTCGACTCAGGAGTAAGGATGACGATTCTAAAGCAGAGGTGGAGCCCACACGCAAGTACTCCGGCCTCGGCATCTTCTCCCCTGCTGTTGATGCAGTAGAGCCAAGTCCGACACGTGAACTCAGAAGGTTAGCGGAGCTCGAAGCCATTTTTGTCAGGTCCAAGCGATTGGAGTCCCTTGAGGACGTTCCTTATGTGGTCAATCAGATTCGCGACGGGAACATTGTCTTGCTCGACATATCAAGACTGAACGATGGCAAAGAACAGACTCATCTGGAGCTGAAGCGGATTATCGAGCGAATCCGTGGTGAGACTCGCACTTACCAGGCAGACATAGCACTTGTAAACGACAGCTGTGTAATAGTCGCGCCTTCATTTGTCAGACTATGAGTTGGACCGCTTGACTACCTGAGCTTTATGCTCTCAGTGACCGACAGAGCCTTTGTGTCCATGTTTAGTGCCTTGTGAATTGTCGATGCCAGATTCAGACACTTCGTGGCCTCTCCGTGGCACGTCAATACTCGTTCGGGCGCAGGACTTACACGCTTGACGAAGTTGAGTATCTGCTTCCTATCGGAGTGACCTGAGAATCCCTCTACCGTTTCTATGCACATGTTTACGGGTACAACTGTGGTCTGTCCCTCGCGGTTACGCATCTGAATCTCCTTCCATCCCTTCTGGATACGCCTGCCGAGGGTGCCCTCTCCTTGATATGAAACGAAGCAAAGGCAGTTCTTCTCATCTGGGGCTAGAAGCCTGAAGTACTCTACACTAGGGCCTCCCGCCAGCATACCGGAGGTGGCCATGATTACGCATGGTTCTCCCTCAACTATCTCCTCTCGCTGCTCGGGATTGTCGACTTGCACGAATATCTCATTCAGGAAAGGATTGATTCCTTGGTGGAAGATCATCTCACGAATCTTCTTGCTGAGCGCTTCTGGATGCGTAGTGTGTATCGCCGTGGCTTGGGCAATCATGCCTTCAATGTAGATTGGTATCTTGGGGATTCTGTTCTTTGTCACCAAGTCCTCGAGCACCAGCATGATCTCCTGGGCGCGACCCACAGCGAGTACAGGGATTAGGACCTTGCCACCTTGGGTAATTGTCTTCTTGATCACCGAGGCAAATTTACGTTCAACCTCCTGTCTAGGAGGCATCTTGTCTGTAGGATGACCGTATGTACTCTCTATAATGAGGGTCTCTAGCCGAGGGAATGTGAAGGTTGCAGGTTCGAGGAGTCTGGTCCTGCCGAATTTGAAGTCACCAGTGTAGGCCAAGTTGTATTGTCCATCACCGATGTGAAGATGCACTATTGCAGACCCAAGAATGTGCCCGGCATTGTGAAGAGTGAGCCGAATATCGGGTGCAATGTCAGTCACTTCCCCATAGTTCAAAGTCACAGTGTGAAGTATTGCCTCTTTCACATCTCTATCCCTGTATGGCCTAAGTTTCCCTTCTCTTTCTGCCACATCGAGATAGTCCAACTGGAGAAGCGTTGCAAGGTTCAGTGTTGGTGCAGTCATATATACTGGTCCTCTATACCCGTACTTGAAGAGGAACGGAACCATCCCGCAGTGATCAAGATGCGCGTGAGTGGTGATTACCGCATCGAGCTCATCGATGTTGAACTCAGGCATATCAAGGCGTGGAAATGCCTTGGTAGGTGCGCCCACATTCACGCCACATTCAATCAACACATTACTCTCTGAGGTCTGTAAGAACATTGCCTGCCTGCCGACCTCTTTGAAGCCGCCCAAGGCTGTCAGTCTAATCCAACCATTGTTCAGCAATGTGCTTCGATGTATCCTCTTCCCGATGTCACGAAACACCCGGTTCCGATAGGCGGCCTCAGATTGAACGATATATCGTATTTGTTTGATTAGCTTGCTCTCTATTGGCGGCGTTCTCATGACGCTTGGTCGCCAGAAGGTCTGTCTTGTAATCTCTCTCAGTGTCGTGCCACTTCTTCCGATGACGAGCCCAGGCTTCTGTGCCTCAATGATGACTTCTCCTCTGGAAATGTCAAAGTCGATAGAGGTTATCTCAGCGTCTGAGGGCACTAGCTCTCTCACGGTCTTCTCTGCATCCTCTAGCGGTAGTCTGACCTCCGGTGCCGATCTGACCACGATTCTCTTTCTCATCTTCCGAGCCAATGCCTTAATCTTGTCTCCGTCGTCAAGGAGTATCTTTGGTGCCTTCGAGTAGATTGCAATCTCAGGGCCCTCATACTCGACAGAGGTGACGGCCGCTGAACGGGGCAGTGCCTTCTTCACGGTCTCACGGATGTCAATTGATTCTGTGTCTTTCGCAGAAGCCATCTAATGTCACTTCACTGGCCATTGGCCTTCAAACCCTTTCTGAGTTCTCTTGAAGCGATGAACCCGAGAGGGGAAACTGATTCAGTAGTGTTGCCTGCAAGACGCAAGCGAAACTAGTCATGTCACTATTTCTTCCAGATCTTCAGGATCTTCTCCTTGGGAACTTCCTGATAGCCATCCTTGTCAATGACGCTAACAAGGATCGAGTTACCAGTGGCAGCATCTCGCTCAATGGCTGATGCGATTGCTCGTACTGCCAACTCTATTGCTTTCTGCTTTGGGAGGTCGTCCGTGTATTCTGCCTCAAGAACACCTAATGCCACAGGAGACCCTGATCCGGTGGCTACGTACCTGTCTGAGAGTACCGAGCCAATGAAGTCATTGAAGTAGACCTGTGGGCCAGTTTCATCGAGGCCTCCGACCACACATTGCAGCATGTAAAGCCCTCGGCCTTGAAACATTATGTTACTCAGAAGACGAGTCAGAGCCTTGACACTCATCGGTCTACCTCGCTGAATCTCAAACAGCTTGGACTCTGCTCTTAGTAGGTCCATGATTGCCTGAGCATCTGCAACAGATCCAGCAATCGTCGCCCCAATACGGTCTGTGATCTTGTAGATTTTCTGTGCTGTCTTACTTGCGATGAGAAGACCCATTGTGGCTCTCTGGTCGCTTGCCAAGACTGTGCAGTCCTTGGCTACGAGTCCAATAGTTGTAGTTCCGGTCTTGAGTTCTGCCGGTGCTTGAGTCGGGTATTCCATGTTCAATAAACTCCCTGTAAACAGATAAAACAGGAGAACAAGTGACAGACTCGAAGTCAAGAGTTCCATATTTATAGATTTCTTTGTGGGTCCAAACGAGTCTAGTCACTCGTTTCAGCGGCAACCTGTCGCTCCGGTCTTTCGTAGGTAACAACCATCTCAATCTTTTCGGCCTTGTCAAAGACCTTGAGCGAATCCATCGCGATTCCAATCTCTGCATACTGGAAGTCCTGAATGTATCTCGACTCCTTTGGGAACTCTATCTTGATGGTCTTGCCCTTGATTGAAACATTGTATTTGTCATCAGGAATCGCAGGTATCCTGCGTCTCAGGACCGCCAGTATCTTCTCCTTGGGGTCGTCCACGATTCCCTTTACTGTAACGTCAAAGACGAGCGTCTTTCCGGCCAGGGGTGGATTGAAGTCCACTCTGACCTTTCGCGGCAAGACGGCAGTTATGATTCCACGTTCTTTTCCAAACTCGATTCTCTCGCCCTTGATGACGCGAACTCCCTGCTTCTCTAGCTTAGCTCTTGCTATCATCTTCACAAGGGACTCATCACGATTCCCGGCGCCCTTCTCAGGGGGAACATCGACAGTCTTTGTTTCGCCGGTCTTCATCCCCACAAGCTCATCTTCGATTGTTTCTAGAAGCCAGTTGGAACCCACGGATACCAGAATGGGTTCATAGCGATCATCTTCTTTGTAGAGACCTTCTTGCTTCGCAACTTCCTCAATCGTCAGGTCAAAGATGGTGCCATCGTCTTTGACCCTTGCGACGTAGTCAACATAAATCAGACTACCCTCTTCGACGACATCGCCAACCTTCTTCTTAGGTGCCTTCTTTGTGGTCTTCTTGGGCGTTTTCTTGGCCTTTTTCGTGGTGGTCTTCTTCTTGGCCTTCTTGTCTGACATCCGTTATCCCTCTAGCTTCCTCCGCCTGAGATTGAGGCCTTCATAAAACACTTTCCTTATAGGGTCCCTCGAAGGACCTGCAAGGTTTCGAAGAAGAGCTTCTTGGAGGCCAGTTTCTCAACGTGAAGCCCAATCCTCAACATGGCCGCCTCAACCCGATCCACGTCTGCCAATGAAGAGACCACAACATATACCGAGGCATGATTCTGAAGGTACGGAGGAATCTCTCTAAGGAATCTCTCTGTCATCTCCACTCCCACCATTCCGCCAACAAGTGCACCGTCCATGTCAGTCATGTATTCGTCTTTTGGCAGATATGGTGGGTTGAATGCAATAACAGAGAATTCGGAATCGGGGTCTATCGCAGATAGGAGGTCAGATTGAAGGACTGCGCATCGGTGTTCAAGAGAGTTCCTAATCAGATTCTCCTGCGTGTTCCTTACAGCCTTGAGTGAAACGTCAGTGGCTACGACTGTTTCAGCTGTCTTGGCAGCGGCGACGGATAGAAGCCCAGAACCACAGCCAATCTCTAAGAAGGAATCAGTAGGTCCAAGCTCTATTGCATCGAGAAGAAGATACGTGTCTTCCGACGGTTGATAGACCCCTGGGTCAGTGACCAGTTCTATTTCATTCAGTTCCACTCTTCAACCCTCTTGGGCCTCCCAACACACCCTCCTCGATCAAGTCAAGAATCGAATCTGCCAACATGATGAGGTTGTCTTGAGTCAGCGTCCTCATCCGTTCATTTCCGCTGAGAGCGTCCGATACATTCTCGATGATTATATCTGCAGTACTCTTGTCCTCACCTATGTTCTTGAGCCATATTCCCAGAGCCCTTCTTAGCTGTTTGTTTGGATACGAATAGATGCCATGAACGAACCAGAAGAATACATCCTGATTTCGAGCGAATTGCCCAGCTCTTCGTGGCTCCATCCTCACAACAACTGAGTCCACGGCAGGTACTGGGTAGAACATCTGAGCTGGAACCTCCATGATGTGCTGAAACTCAGCCAGATACTGAGCATCGACCGACAGGCGGGAGTAGAGCTGCGTGCCAGGCTCCGCAAGAAGCCGAAGAGCGAATTCTTTCTGGTACATCAGGACAGCAAAATCAAAGCCAGTTTCCTTCATCAATCTGAAGGTGATGGCTGAGGATATGCTATATGGGAGATTGGAAACGATTCTGTTCACGTTGGGTAGGTCCGCCTCGAGAGCATCCCCCTCGATGATGTGTACGTTCGAGTAGATCCCAAGCACCTCCCTGAGGGCATCGGCGAGTCTTGGATCAACTTCGACTACATGAACATCACCCGCTACCCGCGCTATCATTTCTGATAGAATACCAAGTCCACCACCAATCTCCAATACAGAGGTTTCTCTATCTAGTTCTGCAGATCTGACGATCTCTCTGGCTACTTCTGGGTTAACAAGGAAGCTCTGTCCTAATGTCTTGTCAGGTCTAACGCCATACTTTCGCAACATTAGGCGAATGCGGTCCTCGGTCAGGGGGCTCACCTAGAACGCTCTCTATCATCGTTTCGCCTTGGAGGTCTGACAAACAGCCAGCGCTTGACGTCCTCCGCGAGCTCATCGATGATTCTTGCAGTTATCACCTTTTTCGGGTTCTGAAGTTTGGTACGCGCCGCTATGTCTTCAAAGCTCTTGAAGGGCTCCCGCTTCCGTTCCTCTAGAAGAGCCCACATCAAGGTCTGTCCGATTCCTGGTAGCAGCTGTAGTGAGTGTTGTCTAGTTGTAATCGGTGCGGCCTCGTTGAAGAACTGTACAAACTTGTGTTCGTGCTTGGTGACAATAATCTCAACAACAAGAGGCAACTCAGTCACGCTCTCTGGTGCAAGATCCTCGTAGAAGATACGTCTCTTGACGTGGTCAATCTTGCTTCTCGAGTTCTTCTCTATAGAAAGGCGTTCCTGAGGATGCGGTGTCGTTCCACGTTGAGGTAACATTTCAAGAAGTGTGAAGAATGACTCACCTATGCCCTGAACCACGGTTTCGCCTCGCGGCCTAGAATCGCGGAGATATGCTTTCGGCGGAACGACTGCCAGGACATATGCATGCGTCTCGTACATTCTGTCTTGGTGTCCTTCCATCTTCTCTTACTCCGGATATTCGGTGACCGCATCATCAATGAGATGGTCGGGAATTGATAAAAAGTGTTACTTCCGCGTGAGGAACAGCGGCGCGAACTCTAGGATATCGCTTTCGACACGATCTCAACGATTTCGGCGATTTGTTCATCAGTGACGTCTGTTGAGCGCGCATCCAGAATGGTTCTTGCTTCCTCTGGAGTTGTCGGTGCAATGTTCACAACCTGCACTGCGTGGGCTCTGGTGATGCCGTAGTTCTTGATCAAGCGTTCCACCAGCTTGTCGGCAACCGCAGGCGCCATCTTCGAGAATGTTGAGGCGTGCTCCAGCGTGATGTTCTGCTGGAATGAGAGTTCTCCTTCCTTACCTCTCTGGGAGAGTAGCTTCTTCACTCTGGGGAGTGTAGTTTCTTCCTCGCTGATAATCTCCTTGGGCATCTTCCTTCTCAGCCTCTGCTTGGTCGAAGGTGATCGGGTCTCACAATGAGCGTCTTCGTGGCCTTACCAAGCTTCACATCAACGATGACTCCCCTGCCTCTCTTTCCTGTCACCAGCCCAGTCCTGCCATGGTATCTTCGGTGGGGCATTCCCTTATGTTCGCCAGAATCAATGACTATGTCCACACGCTGTCCAATCTCATAGTCAACCAGTAGCCTACTGAGAGAGCTCATTCCACGTTGCCGTACCTTCTTTCTCATAAGACTGCGCGTTCGGGCACGGTAACCATGACTCTTCTTCACCATGGGGAATCATCTATTGAAACTTGTACCTCGACCTACCTAAAGCCAACTGTGTACCCGAGGTCCAGCATCCCCTCAAAGGTCGCCACTTAAGGATTTCGCAACAGCTACTCATGAATCTCAAGAACATCGAGTTCGACACACTCACAGACGGTGTCAATTCTCTCCGAGAGAGATGGAGTGGTCCTGCCATTATCTCCGGAAACAAGCTCCTTGACGTATGTTCCCCCCTGAACCCTGAAGAAGCCCTTCACAGTGTGGCTTCCAATCTTCCTCAGCTTCATCTCGAAGATACGTTTGGTTCTAATTAGGTCGCTTCGCCGATGTGCAACTCGTGTTGGTGTTCTCTGGGTGACATCCAAGTCACGAAAGCCGTCGGACGCTTCTGTGAGGATGTCCTGGCTGACGTCCTGTTCTGTTCTTATTGTGCCCTCATAGTCCTTCACATTCTCTGAGGCTTCATCCTTCAGTGCTTGGGCTCTTTTCCTGGTGGACATCTCTAGGTCAAGAACCTCCAGCTTCTTCGATGATTCCTTCTTGATACGTTTCTCTAGCTTCTTCAAATCAGGGGTCCGGATTCTGGGCTCTGACACCTCAATAACAAATGGTCTACCAGACCCCAGCATCCGAACATCGATGTCTTCTCTTCCAGCCGCATGGAATTTGAACTTGGTACCCTTCGCAAGATCTTGAGCTGGAATGCCTATGTACTCTGAAATCGAGTCCGGGTACTTCCTTCCAGTGCCTCCGCATTCGTCACAACCCTTTCCTCTACACAGCTTGCAGTCCCATCGACTCTGGGGGATCCCTCGTGCCAGTTTCCTGTAACGACCGGCGATGAAGATCGGGTTGATTCTTACCTCAACCCGGTCCCCGACCATGTCATGGACGATTACTATGTCTGGATGATAGAATTCCACAGGTTTGTCGATGATTTGCTGAAGGTGTTTTCCGAGTTCCCTGTTCAAGTCGGCCTTCAATGTTTCACCATGCATAATCTTCAGGTCGCTCCTTAGCTCATCTTCGCGTTCAAGTAAGATGGGGCTCGGCACGCTCCCAACAAGAAAGGTGCTGAACTCTATGCCGTCTGTCGTAGCCTTTGCCTTCTTAGCCAGTTCCGGCAACCTATCAAACAAAGACTGGTTGTCCGAAGAACAGAGGGTACATGTCTTCTCTGGAGGAAGCTCGATGGAGTCTCTCTCAGCAAGGGCGCGCGCTGGCCCGAACATACCATTGTCAGCCAAGAGTGTCACTAGCTTCAGTCCCGAATCTCTACGTCCCGCCCTGATGTCATTATCGGCTATCATTGAGAGAGTAAGCTTCAGAGAGAGCCCTCTGTCTTCATTGGAGGTGTCTGTACTCAGCCAAGCAAACTGCCGTCCCAGACAACGATTGCACACCGGATGACGCTCCAAGATCCTACGCGCCAATGCCAGAATGTCTGTCTCTTCGGGACTAACCATCTATGTGGACCTCTCTCAGTGAGTTGGGAATCGTTGTGCTCATAAAGATGTGCAAATGCTACAGCATTGGGTTGAAGTATCTAATGGCCCTCAAGCCTGCAAGAATTGTGTAAGGATTTGAGAGAAGGCGGAATATCACCCTCCTCTGCAAATCCATATCACCCTCCCTCCTTACAATGTCCACAAGATTGAAGTCGACAGCATCTCTGACGAGTATGTTGAGACCATGGTCCGATAGGTTAGATATCATCCTCTGTGCAAGATGCATGGCACTTAGCTCTCTCATCAAGAGTGCCCGCCATTTCGATTCGTATGTTACAAGATTCCGTTCAATCAGGTGTTCATTACGGAGTGCACTTGAAACCACTTGGCCTGCAACTCTTGCAGCAATACCTCCCATGATGACGCCGCCTCCCGTTGTGGGTTTCACCATGCCGGCTGCATCTCCCACCACAAGGAATCTACCTGTCACTGTCTTCTTGATGGGAGTTCCAACCAAGACGATGCCACCGAACCCCCGTTCAATGGAAGCGTGCTCCAGTCGCTTGTTCATGACAGGATGTCGTCGTATCGAGGCCTCAAGCCGTCTCTTGGCCATGTCCTTGGCCGCCAGTCCCACCCGGGCTCTCCGGTCACCGAGAGGGATAATCCAGGCAAAGAAACCTGGTGCAACGTTTCTCCCATAGAACATCTCGACGACGTCATCGTCGATATCCACGCCATTCATTTCAAACTGGTATGCCGGATACTTGCTACGTCGTGGAACGCTTGGTAGTCCAACAAGCTTCGACAACACACATCTAGTGCCCTCTGCATTGATTACGACGAGCGACCTTCTTTCTTCATGGCCTCCTGCAGTCTTCAGTGAAACAGTACTGGGGTTCCTCTCTACGCTACTCACTCCCAGCACTTTGCTTCCTGTCAGAACCTCGGCTCCTTCATCAGTAGCTCTATCAGCCAGCCAAGAATCGAATCTGCTTCTGTCAATCACAAAAGCCTCACGTCTTCCTCTCTCAATCAGGATGGACTGCCCCGATGGTGCAAAGATTCTTGCTGCAGACACATAATTCTGAATTACATCTCTAGGGGGATTGAGGTTGAGTGAACTGAGACCTGATGTGCTGACGAGTCCTGCACAGTGGTCAGGCTTCCCTATCTCGGGATGCTCCTCTAGAACAACAGCATTGTGACCGTCCTTTGCTAGGCTATGCGACGTGATTAGGCCTGCTGGGCCTCCTCCAATAATGATTACGTCGTTGTCTATACTAGGCATCCCACTAGAAGAGAAGAGGTACCCTTTTTATCTCTCCCCTCGAGTCCCACTGTTGTGAATGGGCGGCCTTCAAGATGAGTGGACGGGAATTCAAGTTCAAGCAGGTGATTGCAGTTAGGACTGATCTGGGCATGAGTAAGGGAAAGATAGCCGTCCAAGTCGCGCATGGATCTGTAAGCGCTTCAGAGCGGGTGAGAGTCATTAATCAACATGTCTGGAAGGCATGGTTCAACGAGGGTCAGAAGAAGGTCGCAGTAAAAGTTGCTTCTGAGGACGAGCTACTTGAAGTGAGGCGGGTGGCTGTTGACCTCGGGATCCCATTCGCCTTAATCAGAGATGCTGGGATGACTGAGCTTCCGCCTGGGACCACTACAGTCATTGCAGTGGGTCCAGCGAGAGCAGAGCTGATAGACAGGGTCACGGGTGACCTGAAACTTCTCTGAGGGTAGCCATCATGAAAGATTCGCATTCGATTGAAGCGTCAATCGGAATGGACCTCTACAGCACAGCTACACCTGGGATAGGAGGTCGACTCAAATCTCGTTTCGAAGATTTTCTTGTCGAAGAGATTACACCTGATGGGAACACGCTTACGATTCAGGATTGGCCTGAAGCGACCCACATAGATCAGATTCGTGGGGAGAGGTCCAAATACGTGAACTTCGTTGTACAGAAGATGGGACTCTCAACGTTCGATGTATCAGCGATTCTTGCCGCTGAGCTGAAGATTCCACACCACATGATTACCTATGCTGGTCTCAAGGACAAACGAGCTGTGACAAGTCAGATGATGTCGATTCCTTCTTCGGCTACCGACCGATTCAATGATATGAAACTGTCCCGAATTGCTATTCGCGAACCACAGTATGCGCGTCGCGCGATTCAAATTGGAGACCTCTGGGGTAATCGTTTCACCATAAGACTCTCTGACATGGATGTTGACTGCTCTGAAGCCCTGTCAGCAGTTCAGGAGTTGAAGCGGGCCCGTTTGCTCAACTACTTTGGCGTTCAGAGGTTCGGTGTCACACGCCCCTACACTCACCTTGTAGGAAGGTCTCTTGTGAAACGCGACTTTGAGGAAGCTACTCGCATACTCTTGACAGCTACGAGTGAGTATGAATCGGAGCAGCTGACGGAGGTCCGGGAGCGTTTGGCCGAGAACCTCCTTCCTGACAACAGTATGCTAGAGGTGTTCCCAAGGGAACTCAGCTATGAGAAAGATGTGATGAGGCAACTCATGAAGCATCCAGGTGACTACAAGAAGGCCCTCTCGAAGATACGTTCTCGGATTCTCGGCATCTTTGTTCACTCGTACCAATCGTATTTATTCAATCGCCTGATTAGTCTTAGAGTCAAGTCGGAGCTCCCGATTGACAGACCTGAGCCTGGGGACTTCATGATCAGGCTTGATGAAACCCATTCTGGACGTGATGAATGGCTCTATGTAACCGAACAGAATCGGGAGAACCGCATGGAACTCCTGCTTTCGGGTGACTACGGGCTTGCTGCTCCCCTCCCAGGATATTCGACAAAGACCCCTCCCTCTACGCAGTCAGAGCTGCTACAGAAAGTCCTTAGTGATGAAGATGTCACGCTTGCGGAGTTTCGCAATCCTGAGTGGAAGGCATTAGACTCTCCTGGAGGTCTACATCTTCTGACATTTGAACCCACACAGATCGAGGAGCTATGCGACGACCTTGGACTCGTTCTGAAGTTCCGACTGAGAAAGGGATCTTATGCTACTGTTGTGATGCGCGAGCTGATGAAGAATCATCCAATCCACAGAGTCTGACTCACCGAGTTCGACGTCTTACGGAGAACTCTCTCAACTTCTCACCGAAGGCGTCATCCTTGGAGGTTTCATCTTTCTCTATGCGTTCATCTTGGTACTGGAACAGCACAGATTCTCCCATGACTGCGGAAACAATCTCTCTGAGGTCCTCTTTCGAGTATGCTATTCGATCTCTGTCCTCTGGTCTGAGCATAACAATGCTCTCTCTGAATCCGTCCGGAAGGTGCAGGCTATTCACTCCCACTTCGATTGCGGGTTCGATTAGACTCCTGACTATCCTTCTCAGTTTCACAGGAGACTCAAAGATCAGCACTTCACCAAATGACTCCTTTATCTCATCCATGAGTGCCTTAGCAGATTGTAAGACTCCGCTGTTCTTCTTCCCGACGACCAGTATCAAACGGCCATTGGTTCTTACCGCTCTGAGCAGGTTCAGGTCTTCCAGTTCTGGGTATTCCTTAGCCCTTTCCATAATCCATTTGGAGAATTCAATGTCGAAAGCACTCAGTTCTCCTCTGTCTAGCCTCTCCTGGCAGCTTGGGCAAAGCATGTCAGATTCCAGGTCGAATACACAGACTGGTAATTTCATCTCTTCTTCCTCACTCCCAGAGCCCCAGCAATGGCGGGACTCGGGTGAGGAGCACAACTGGCCTTTCTCTCTCACTTGGAGAGCGTTATGTCAATCGTAGAAACATTGAGATCGCTTCCCTTGTCCGTCTGGACAGTGGTTGTACCGATCTCTATCTTCTTGACTTCAAGGTCGGAAATGAATCTATGGCGTGTAATCTCGGCCACGTCAACAGCCCGACTAATCAGTCTGCCTCGTGCCTTGATCACAACTTCGCTGGATCCCTTGTTAAACAATGTCACGCAGGCTAGGACATACGACATTACGTTCTTGTTGCCAACAAGGATCACCGAGTCGCCGTGGCTTTTCTTATCCGACGTCTCGTCAGTCTTCTTCGCAGTCACCCGAAGCCTCTCCCCTGCTGATGCTCGTAAGGGTATAATACACAGCACTGCATCTGTCCGCGTCTGATATAGATTTCGATTCCCTTCTGCGCCATTTTCCACTCAAAACACGGATACTGACCTACTGATGTCACCATACACAAGCCTTTTCTTTGTAACCGCGCGCGCGGGCGTGGACGTTCACATAGATGACACAAATCACATTCCTGGGCTCATGCAGGGAAATCGGTAGGGCTGGCTTCCTTATGGAAGAGGCGGACGAGAGTCTGCTCGTAGATTACGGAGCTAAGCTCTCAGAGCCTCCGAAGTTCCCGGACATGGTTCCTCTTGACGATCTGCAAGGTGTTGCGCTGACTCATGCCCATCTAGACCACTCTGGAGGCATTCCCCTTATACTCTCCAAGACAGAAGCATCACTCTTCTGTACGCCTGCAACGAGAGACCTAAGTCTACTGTTGCTCCGAGATATGTACGATGTCACTAAGGGAAGGCTGCCTTTCACCCGAAATGATATTCCGCTTGTGAGAAGACAGTGTCAGGCTACCGCATATGAAGAAACACTGCCTCTAGGCCATCACTTCGAGATGACTCTATTCAATGCAGGACACATTCCAGGTAGTGCAATGGTTTCAATAAGGGTAAACGGGAAGAGAGTCCTTTTCACTGGGGATTTCAATGCTATAGAGTCCCAGTTGAATCTGGGCGCAAGAAAGAACCTTCCGAAACACGATGTAGTCGTAACAGAGAGTACCTATGCACGTCGTTCAAATCCCGACCGGACGGAAATCGAAGAGGCGCTCATTCAATCGGTACTCGAAACGCTGGAACGGGGAGGCACAGTTCTGATTCCCGCCTTTGCCGTGGGCCGCAGCCAGGAAATCATGTGTATTCTTGAACTGCACAACATTCCACACAAGTACCCAATCTATGTCGATGGCATGGCCCGAAAGGTGAATGAGATTCTTGTCCGGCATCCTGAGTATCTACAGAGTCCCCAGGCATTCAATCGGGCAGTGAGCAGAAGCCGCATTATTCAGGGCAATAGGGATCGCACAAGAGCCGCCGAGAATGGAGGAATCATCATTTCTCCAGCCGGAATGTTGAAGGGAGGCGCCTCCCACCTCTATTTCAAATTGCTGTATGATGACCCGAGAAACACAATAATCATGGTTAGCTTTCAGATTCCAGGAACTCCCGGTGCAGAGCTCTTAGCCACCAACAAAGTGCAAGCCGGAAGCCGGACCTACGAAGTTTCAGCAGACGTTCGGATGCATCATCTGTCATCACATTCAGACGCAAAAGGCATGTTGAGTTTACTCCAGAGAATTCCAGGCGATCCAGAATTCTACGTTGTGCACGGAGAGTCGGAGGCGTGCGATACGCTTGCGGAAACCCTTCAGAAGAAGGGCAGAAAAGCACACGTGCCAGAGGTAAACGAAACAGTAGAAATCTAGTCCTCTTTAGAAC